>CAIXQW010000070.1 GCA_903921675.1 uncultured bacterium
ATCGGAATAAATATTTTGGCAGCAAAACAATTTGCTATTAACAATATACATCCAATTATTAAAAGAATCCTTTTCACGATATTTTTTAAAATTTACTTATCAAAAATAGCTTTTAATTTTTTAAGCCACTGTTAAAATATTGCATAGCCACTCATGGCAATAGCTTGGGTTTTTTTATTTGTTTGCAAGCACTTTAATTCTTCTATATACAATGTAGCATTTTGTGTTTGATACATCATGGTGTCTCTATCAAAATATTGTTGGCGATAAGGCAATGTAATTTTATTGATTGTTTTATCAAAAAACGAAGTGTCGCCAATAGACCTTAGCACAACTGCTTTCATTTTTTGCGTATAAACTTCTAAATTTATTTTTAACGCAGTATCATTTTTGTACAAAAAGTACAAATTATTTTTTTGAATAAATGTAGTGTAGGCGTTGGAAGCTGGGAAGTCTAATGCAAAGTCATTTGCATCATAGTCTAATGCGCTAAATTGTAAAATTTGGTTATGCCCCTTGGTGGCAATTGGTAAATTGTTGATGCCGATGATGTTACTATTACACGTAAAAAAATTAATATTCTCTAATTTTTTATTGATACTGCCTCCCGAGATGCCAAGCAAATCGCCAACATTCTTTTCGTCATAACCTTCTTTTATAAATTTTTCTAATTTTTTAGCATCATCGTTATTTAATATTTTTTTTAATCTACCTATCTCGTTGTGCGTGTATAAATAACTAATGATAGAATTGAGCTGTTTGCTATCTTCTTTTGATAATTTAGGATGCGGTGATGCAATTACTTTCCCGTCTATAATTAGTTTATTTTCTTCTAAAATATTTTCTATACGATGAAACTGATTCAATGCACTAAACTTGTACATTCCCCATGGTCCGAAGCTAGCTAATGCAAGTAATATGCAAAGGCTTATAGGGAAAAATATAATATTATCTAATTTACTTGTAATGATGTAAATACTTACAAATGCAAGCCAAATGCCTAATGCTAGGGCTATGTAGCGTTCTTCTGTAAAACCATAATGGGTTATGCGCTTTATTAAACTACTAAAGTAGAGTGTAAGAAAAGGTAGCATTGTATGAAAAAAGTATTTGCAAAAAAACTGTATGATATCTTTTTTTTGATTGCGAATTGGATAAGCAAGTAAGTATCCTAATATCCCTAAAATACTAAATATTAAAATAGGCACTGCCACCCATCCTTTGGGTAATACATGCGTCAATAAAATTTTTCCTAAATAAATGGTAAGAATTACACCATATATAATTACAATAGGAATAAGGATATATTGAATAAATACGCGCAATGCATTTTGGTAATGTTTTTCCTTTTCAAAATAATGTGTGTCTATTGGTACAGTATTTAAAAAGAAATAAGTATTGAAAATAAATATCATTGCAGACAATACATCTAAATAATAACGCTCATGAATATTGATGCCAAACAATACATCTACAGCCCACATACCACCTGCAATCCCCGCAAAAAACATTAATGTAAATAATACTGTAGTAATAAATCGTACAAACAAAAATTCGTTGTATAGCCAAAATGCATCAATCTCTTGTTTGGAATTGTATAAGCTAAATGAAATAACTAAATGAAAGCAGAGGATGATTACTAAATAACGTAATGTATAGTTGATGCCAAAATTGTAGATGTCGTTTGGGATGCTATAAAAATGCAGGCCCAACAAGCAAAAGCCTAGAAGTATACATCCAATCCGCTTTGCAAGATCAAGATCTTTATTCTCTGAATAAATATGAAAACTATAGAACAATGAAATACCAGCCATGCTTTCTATAGCTAAACGTATTAAATTGTTTTTTAAAATAGAACCATCTGGAGCAGTTACTGTATGATTGCTAATTATAAAAAGTATGCAAGCTGCAAAAGCGCATAACAAAGTTAATGGAAACCGCAAAGTAGTATTACCTATTTGTCTATAAAATATTTTAACAAACCCGAATTTCAATGCTGTAGATTTTTTACAAATTAAACGAATAAAAATGGTGGATTGAAATGTTTGTTTGAAATTATCTAAATTTCGAATAATTAATAATTAAAAACCATTAAAGTGCTGCGAATAAAGCGTTTTCTTTATTTTTTGAAGTTAGCATATAGCTTTTTGTCAATACTCTAATGTTATACCATTTTTTAGTTCTTCTATTTCTCTGTTGTAATCATACTGAAAATCTTCGTGCAACATGCTTAGTGCTTTGTCTATTTTTTTTATTTGAGAGGCATATAAGTTATCCAACACTGTATTGCAGTGCAATAAGTTTTCTGATTTGAATAATTTACAAAAGTGCATAAGCAATTCTACCTCTACTTTTTTATCTTTTGCAAAGCGAATGTTTTGTGTGATTGTTTTTAATATTTTACGCAAGGTTTTCTTTGCGGTATGCGTATACAAAAATGCTGCACTGTTAAACATTTCTGTAGTTTCGGCATTAACTTGGTTGATAAAGCCATCCAAATCATGCTCATTATACAATTTATAAACCAGGTAGGCTTTGTTTTCTTTTTTTAACTTAGCAAGAGATAAACAAATTTCTACTAACTCTTTAGCAGATAAATGTGTTAATTCTTTTTTGATTTCGGATAAAGAAAAAGTAGGTGCTGCCATAATGCCTGAAAAATTATTTGTGCAATATCTATCAAAGGATTCAAAAAACAATTAATTCCGTAAGCATAATTTTACAACTTAAATAGTTTGACGAAAAAGCATAGTAATATTGGTATGTAATCATTATTAAAACAAATTAAAATATTTGTAATATTTGGAATATGTTCTTCCTTACTTTGTGCGTAATTTTTGTTACTGCAATTGCCTGTATTGGCAATGCTCCGTGCTTATCAGAACATACTTGGAAAATAAATAAATGCGAAAAAATCATAATCGATGGCAAAGAAGGTGCTGACGATAGATAATTTCTGAAATAGATTAGAATAAAAAAAACTCACTTCCGAGAAGCGAGTTTTTTTTGTAGTGGTTGATATAAAAGTTTAATAGCCTAGTTTTGTTTTTAAATTTGTATCTATGGCATCTAAGAAATCTTCTGTATTTAAATAGTGTTCTCCTAAAGTTACTTTATTGCCATGGATGCAAACTGCTAAATCTTTCGTCATTTTGCCACTTTCTACAGTTGCTACACACACTGCTTCTAGCTTTTGGCAAAAATCTATCAAAGCCTGATTGCCATCTTTTTTACCACGAAACTCTAAGCCTCTAGTCCAGGCAAAAATACTTGCAATGGGGTTGGTACTAGTTGGTTTGCCTGCTTGGTGGTCGCGAAAATGACGCGTAACCGTTCCATGCGCTGCTTCTGCTTCCATCGTTTCGCCATCGGGTGTAATTAATACACTCGTCATCAAACCAAGGCTACCAAAGCCTTGCGCTACGCTATCGCTTTGCACATCTCCATCGTAGTTTTTGCAAGCCCAAACAAAATTGCCATTCCATTTTAATGCACTAGCTACCATATCATCAATCAAGCGATGCTCGTATACAATACCTGCTTCTGTAAATTTAGCTTTGTAATCTGCTTGATAAATTTCTTCGAAAATATCTTTAAAGAAACCATCGTATTTTTTTAAGATTGTATTTTTTGTACTTAAATACAAAGGCCATTTTTTTGTCAATGCCATTTTAAAACAGCTATGCGCAAAACCGCGAATACTTTCTTCGGTATTATACATACCCATTGCTACACCGCTGCCTTTGTAATTGTAAATTTCAAATTCTTGCGGCTCGCCACCATCTTCTGGTGTAAAGGTCATTTTTAATTTTCCAGCACCTTTTACCACAAAATCTGTAGCGCGATACTGATCGCCAAATGCATGGCGCCCCACGATGATAGGCGCTGTCCAATTAGTAACTAAGCGTGGTACATTTTGGCAAACGATTGGCTCGCGAAAAACCGTACCATCTAATATATTGCGGATAGTACCATTGGGGCTTTTCCACATTTGCTTTAAATTAAATTCTTTTACACGAGCTTCGTCGGGTGTAATGGTAGCACATTTAATACCTACGCTGTGCTCTTTTATTGCATTAGCTGCATCAATTGTAACTTGGTCATTGGTAGCATCGCGGTGCTCCATACCAAGGTCATAGTATTTAATATCTAGATCCAAATACGGAAGAATCAATTTGTCTTTAATAAACTTCCAGATAATTCGGGTCATTTCATCACCATCTAATTCCACCACTGGATTGGCTACTTTTATTTTTTGTATCATAAATGTTTTGTTTTTTTAGAAGATGATAAAGATAGTAATTTAGGTGAAATAAAATAATTGAATTTTGATGTGGTGTTTTTTATAGAAGGAAAGATATTTTACATGGTACCATAACCACCGAAGTTTGCTATTATTATTGGATTTCCAATATATTGGGTAATTTAAATGAATATACAATTCACTAGATGGATTAATTTCTATTCCAAAGTAAATTATTGTTTATTTCCATGCAAGCAATATATTATCAAAAGTAATTTCAATTTTTTAGTATTTTGCGGAGCATTCAACCAAGCCCTAATTATAATAGCAATTCTATAAAATAAAAATAGAAATAATGCATTTACTTGCATACTAAGTGTAACTAGAACTGTACTATTTTTGATAAAAAATAATAGCATTTAGAATTAGAAAATGTAATAATATAATAAGTACACAATAATGAAAATTTATAATTTTGAAAGAGCCCGTTTGCGCAAGGGATAGTAATGGAAATCCTTTTTGGTTTTTTCTACCAAAAAGATTGGAATGGATAGCCCGGTTCATGCGCCATAAAAATAAAATTAAAAAAGCCAATCGTTTCCGAATGGCTCCATCGCTTTTTGCCAGCAATGTAAAGTATTGATTAATATTCTTCTTCGTTGAAAAAGAAATCGTCTTGGGTAGGATAATCAGGCCAGATATCTTCGATGCTTTCGTAAGGATCTCCTTCGTCTTCCAACTCTTGTAAGTTCTCTACTACTTCGATAGGGCAACCGCTGCGGATGGCATAATCTATCAATTCATCTTTTGTGGCTGGCCAAGGAGCTTCTTCCAAATGGCTTGCTAATTCTAAAGTCCAGAACATATTGTTATTGTTTTTTTAATTATTTTAAATTATAAATGCGTGTTATTTTGCGCAAATGTATAATTAAATTTAATTTCACCAAATCTATTTTTACACAATGCTAAAAGCTAAACAAATATTTAAGAATTACGGAGAGGTAAAGGTGCTAAAAGGTGTGTCTTTGAGCATTGCAAATGCAGAAATTGTTAGCATAATTGGTGCTAGCGGAGCCGGAAAAAGCACGCTATTACAGATTCTTGGCACCTTGGATAAGGCGGATAGCGGTACTTTGGAAATTAATAATCAGCTTGTTAGCAATTTAAAAGGAAAAGCACTGAGTAAATTTAGAAATCAGCAAATTGGTTTTGTGTTTCAGTTTCATCATTTATTGCCAGAATTTAGCGCACTAGAAAATGTGTGCATCCCCGCGTGGATAAAAGGTGATAGCAAATTGGCGGCAGAAAAAAAGGCGAAGGAATTACTAAGCAGAATGCAATTGAGCCATCGCTTAGATAATAAGCCAAGCCAACTAAGCGGCGGCGAGCAGCAGCGTGTGGCTATTGCCAGGGCTTTAATCAATTCTCCTTCATTAATATTGATGGATGAGCCAACAGGAAATTTGGATACCCAAAATTCTGTAGAAGTATATAAACTAATTCATGAGCTTCGAGACGAACGAAAGCAAACTTTTGTGATAGTTACACATAATCAGGAATTTGCTAAACAAAGCGATAGAGTAGTGGAGATGAAGGATGGGGTGGTTGTGTAGGTTTTCAGTTTTCAGTTGCCAGTATGTATTTTTAGATACTTATAGAAAAAGGTAATGGAAAAATAATATTCTAGGAGGAGTTTTTTTACAATGTATAATAACCATTCCAATAAAACTCTTAAACTTTTTTAATTAAATATAATACTCAACAAAAATCTCAACTGCCGACTGAGGACTGCCAACTGCCGACTGCTTACTTCGCCGCTTCTACTTTCCCCCAGTTCTCGCCTTTTTTAATTCTATAAATTTGCGTTTCTGTAATATTGTATTTTACTACTAAATCTTTGATAGGTTTGCCAGCCAACAATTGTTTTTTTAGTTGTGCTACTTTTGCAATAGTTAATTTATTTACTTTAGAATTTGTAAAGGGTCTCTCCGCTCTTTCTTTTCTAGCTTTTTTTACATGTGGGCTTTTTTGTTGATGAACTATATTTTCTGCCAAACTCATCCACTGCAAGTTGGTGGCATTGTTATCTGTTTTATTAAAATTGGTATGCGCTACAATTTTTTGACCTGCTTTTGGTTTTGGTAAAAAGGCTGTAGCCACTAATCTGTGTATTAAACAATGATGATTAATGATTCTTTCTTTGGTATTGGCATCTATTACTTTTCGCAATTCTGCTTTGGTGGCATCCAATTCTTTTTGCGTATCTTTTAATAAAGATTTTTTAGCACCTTCTGCTATTTGTTGTTTGATTATTACATTCGTTTTTGCTACTTTTTTTTGCAATTTATCAATTAGCAATTGCACTTTAGGTTCGCGAGGTTTAAATAATTTTAGGCGAATAATACGATAACCATTCACCAAACTGCCGGTTACAATTTTTTTATCTGCAAAGGTATTTGTGGTTCTTAATCTGCCTAGATTAGACACTTCTAATGTAAATGGATTTGAATGCTCTACATTTATTTTTACTTTTTTCCAAAGTTCTGCAGTGGTAGCTTTTGCCATAATTATTTGTTTTAGATAGTAAAGATATTGAATAATTTTGTTAACGTATTTAGGTTTGACGAAGTAATACCGATGTAAAATTGTTAATATATATTTTCATTTAGCGTTTACACGAAAAAAAATGAAAAAACTACTTACAAATTGGCAAAAACCACTGTAAAGGTTACAAATTTATTATGTGTTCTTTTTACAAACATTCAATTGTTTTTGGGAATTACATTGTTTGAATAAAAAGCCAATTTGCAATTTTTCAAATAAAGCACTGTGCTTAAACAATTTTCTCTCTCCATTTCCCCCATTTTAAATAGCTTGCAGCCATTATCAATAAACTAAGCCAATAAAAGAATTCGCTTCCCCAAGCCCAACTTAAACTCATGTGCTTGGTTTCTATTACAAAATGTATATAGCTAATATATATAATAATGGCACTAAACTCAATAATTACATTCATGCGAGTATTGCCAGTACCTAAAACTGCATTAAATACCACAGTGCTAATTGCTAATAAAAAATTGGCAATTACCACTACTTTCATTGGTGCAATAGCTTTTGTAATTAGTGTGGCATCATTGGTATAGATACTAAAAAGTTGAGTCGGAAATACTAAATAAAATATGCCAAAGAACAAAGAAAGTAAAAAGCTAATCAAAGATATTCTTGCAATAACTGTAAAAATTTCATCAAATTTTTTTTGCCCCATCAAATTGCCCACCATTGTATTGCAAGTGCTTGCCATTGCCCAACTACCTGCTCCTACAATACCAAAAACACTGCGCAGTACTTGACTGATTGCCAATTCGTCTTTGCCTAGATGTTCTACATAAAAATAAAACAACATCCAACTACCAATGCTAAAAAAGTATTGCAAAATTACTGGGCTTGCCAAACGTAAAGTATCGACAGATAATTTTTTATGCAGGGCAACAAATAAATGCAAGTCAAAAATTGTGTTTAGTTTTTTATAAAAAATAATGCCATAAGATACCAATACATAACTTACTTCTGCCAATATGCTTGCAATTGCTGCTCCCTTGATGCCCATAGCTGCAAAACCAAAATGCCCATTAATCATTGCATAATCCAAAACAATATTTACAATCGTACTTACTATGATGCCAGCCATTATGTATTTAGAGTTTTGGGTAGAAATAAAAAACTGATTGCCCATTTGCTGCATAAAGTAAAATGGTAATCCCCAAAGCCGAATCATAATAAACTGGGTAGCCAAAAGCTTTATATCTATGTCTTGTATTTGCATAGAAAATAAAAAAGGGGCAATGATAAGACTCAATGCAATAATTACAGCTGTAAATACCAAACCCAAACTGATAGAATTGCTAAATACTGCACCGAATCCTTTTTTATCTTCTTGCCCTGCGCGCCTGCTAAGTATTACTTGTACGCCGTTTGTAAATCCGTAGCACACCATTACCAATATTAAATAAAAAATACTGCCAACACCATTTGCAGCTAATTGGCTTTTGCCCACATGTCCCAAAAAATAATTATTGGTTGCAAAACTTATTTGTGTAATTAAAATACTAATCCATATTGGTGCGCTTAATTGAAT
>CAIXQW010000071.1 GCA_903921675.1 uncultured bacterium
GATTGTGTATCATTTCGCTTAATAAAAAAATTCTTTTTGTAGGATTTTCTTGTACTGTTCTAAAAGCAATTTCTATAGCGTTTTCTACTCCATAACAAAAGCCAAAATGCCTTGCCAAAAAAAACTGAACAACTCCAAAATCTAAACAAGTAGGTTGAAAGTCTTTTTTTAATTTATCATTTGCCTTTCTAATATTTTTTATTTTGCTTAGTAAAGGGCTTCTATAAAAAGCAGGCACTTCAAATGTTTTCATAATAACAAATGCAAATATCGGAAATTAGTAGTTAAAGGAAATCATAAATTAATTTTAATTATCCCTTGCCCGAAACAAGTATTGTTTTCATCTATTTTACATAATAATTATACCAGTAGATTCTTAGTGGATAGTTAATCATAAATTTAGCAAAGAAATAATACTTAATTTTACTCAACATAATTAAATAATGAGAAAAATACTATTTGTAGCTATTGGAATATGCGGATTTTCGAATTTTAGCTTTTCACAAAATAATGAAACTATAACTCCTAAATCTATTAAGGTAAATCCATGCGAATTTGGAGAGTCTGATAATTATAGTGATAATTTAATTTACATGCCTTCTATGGCTACCATTCGACCTGAAAATGGGGATGAAGAAAATGAGTTATTAGAAAAAGTACAAGCTGAGAAAACAGTATTAAAACTAGCCAATTTAGCTAATAATGTGCCTGTAGATGATAAAAAAAACAGAATGCCCGCTCCGCTAGTTGGCATCAATTGGAAGGCAAATATTAATGTAGGTACTCCTCCAGACAATGCAATTGCAGTAAATACCAAAGGGCAAATTGTTAGTTTTGTAAATAGTAATGTAAAAATTTATTCCTCTAATGGAACAACACTAATTTCTAAAAGTATGGCTTTGTTTTTTAAAACAACTTTAGTTGCAGGACAGCCTACCAATACAAGTTCTAATCAATGTGATCCTAAAGTAATTTTTGATTGCGAACAAAAAAGATTTGTTGCTTTAGGTATTACATGCGATGGTAGTAGCACTTCTTCAAGATTAGTTATGGCTTTTAGTAAAGAAGAAGACCCTACCAAAGGTTGGTGGTGTTATGCATTTAATACAGATGTATTTGGCGCTGGTGTTTGGTTTGATTATCCAAGAATTGGTGTTAGTGCAACTGATTTTTTTGTATCTGGAAATATGTTTACAAATAATGGAAATTTTATTGAAGCTTATGTATTTCAATTAGATAAAATGGCTTGTTATAATGGTAGTGCAACTCCTGCAACATGGGTTCATCATAACATTGGTGGAGACGATTTTTCTTTAACACAAGTGAATGAAGGATTATGTAGCACTCCAAGTGCCGAGCATTATATGGTAAGTTCTAACCCTGGTGCAAATAATTCCAGCAAATTAAGTTTATATACAGTTAATGGAAAAGCTACAGATGCCACATCACCAACTATTTCTCATCAATACATTACTACTTCAATAGTTTATAGCGCTCCAGGATATGCTGTGCAGCCTAATACAAGTGTATTATTAAAAACAGGAGATGCTAGAATGCAAGATGCTTATATTGTAGATGGTACAATACATTGTGCATTTCAATGCGATGCAGGTGGTGGTTATTCAGGTATTCACTATAGTAGGTTGAAAAAAAATGGAAGTAATTGGACATGTACATCCAAAAAAATAAGTGCAAGCAATAAAGAAATGGCATACCCAAGCATATGTAATTTTGAAAACGCAAGTACTACAGGTAGCGGTGCTTCTCAAGGAACTATTATTGGTTTTCTTGGAAGTAGCAGTACAGAATACCCTAATATGAAAGTAGTTACAGTTGACAATGCAATGGCTGTAGGTAATATTATTACTGTAAAAACCGGAGATAATTTTGTTGATTATGGTTTAGATACCATCAATAATTTTGTTACTACTAGATGGGGCGATTACATTGGTGTTTGGCGTCAGCACTTTAATAGCGTGCCTACAGTATGGATGAGCGGAATGTATGGCGATGCATCTAATACCTATAATAGTTGGAGTAATCATATTGTAAAACTAACAAATGGTCCAGAATGGCTTGCCTTAAGTATGAATGATGAATCCCAACATGAAAATTTGCATATTTATCCAAATCCATCAAAAAATTCATTTTGGCAAATGGAAATTAATGCAACAGTAGCAGAAAATGTAAAAATTATTTTAACTGATGTAATGGGGAATCAAATAGATGAATTAATGAAAACAAATATATTTCCCGGTAAAAATATTTTCCAATTTAATACAGCAAGCCTATCAAATGGTGTTTATTTTGTAAAAATAATTGGCAATCAACAAATAAATCTTTCTCAAAGATTATTAATTCAACATTAATTTTATAAATAAAAGTAAATGCATACATCTACTATACAAAGCCCTGTAAAATTTACAGCGTCTGCTTTAACAGAAATAAAAAGATTATTAGCTGCAGAGGCAAATACTTCTACAAATTACTTACGCGTAGGTGTAAAAGGTGGAGGATGCAGTGGCATGACCTATGTTTTGGGTTTAGAATCAAGAGAAGAAGATGATGTAATATATGATATAGCAGGAGTACCTGTGCTAATGAAAAATGCACATGCAATATATTTGATAGGCATTACCATAGATTATGAAAATGGATTAGGCAATAGAGGATTTACATTCAATAATCCTAATGCTAGCAGCACTTGTGGGTGTGGTACTAGTTTTGCAGTTTAATTTTATTTGGATTTATATAGAGGATGTCTAAGCAATTTCAATTTTCTATGCAAATTGATAGATGTCTAATAGATAATAATGGGCACGTCAACAATTTAGAATATTTAAAAATTGGTTTAGATGCAGGCAGTAGGCATTGGAAGAATAACACCACCAAAGAACAACAAGCTAAATATTTATGGGTTGTAAAGCGCCACGAAATAGATTACCTGCAGCAAGCCTTTGAAGGCGATGAATTAGAGGTAACTACTTGGATTGATAATATAGAAGGTGCAACGTGCCATCGTCATATATTGATAAAAAATTTATCTGCGAATAAGTTGGTATGTAAAATGATAACACAATGGTATTTGCTAAATGGTATCACCAAAAAAC
>CAIXQW010000072.1 GCA_903921675.1 uncultured bacterium
CAATGTACAATTACTACATTGCATGCGTTTGCGAATGCTATAACTATTGCAACAATTGCAAAAATAGTATGACAAGCCTATTTAATAAATATAATTAAAGCATATAGTAGCAAATAAATAGTTAGGCATTATGAAATTAGAACTGATATCAATAGGTAAGGAAAATGAAAAAATGTATAGCTTGGCGATAGATGAATTTTACAAGCGCATTAATCGGTATCAAAAATTTACAATTAAAAATATTGCTAGTAAAGCTATTCCTACATCGCCTATTGCGCAGCAACTAACCACTGAGGGCTTGCAAATAGAAAATGCCATGAGTGAAGGTGATATATTGATAATACTAGATGATAAAGGCAAGGCATTAAATACTTTGCAGTTGGCCAATCATTTAGAAAAATGGCAACAATTGTCTGGTAAGCGTATTGTGTTTTTGATTGGAGGTGCTTATGGAATTAGTGAACATATTAAACAAAAAGCTAAGTTTAGCTTGAGTCTTAGCAATCTTACTTTTCCGCATCAACTGGTGCGACTAATATTTACAGAACAGCTATATAGAGCATTTACGGTATTGAACAACGAGAATTACCACCACGAATAATTAATTTAAAACCTTTTGTATACAATTTTGGTTTAGTAACTTAGTTTATTTACCTTTGCGCCTCAATTGGCGGGGTAGCTCAGCTGGTTAGAGCATCGGATTCATAACCCGAAGGTCGGCAGTTCAAGTCTGCTCTCCGCTACAAATAAAAAATCCTTTACATACTAGTAAAGGATTTTTTTTATGCCTTATAGTTAGTTATGCCTTAAAATACTTTTATGCCTATGCCTAATTGTATTTGTTGATTATGCCACTTTTTTAAATCTATTAATGGAAAAGTTGTAGAGTAAGATTCTAAATTATTTAAATCGTTTAGGCTTTGTGTGTACCTAGCAGAAGCACTTAATCTTTTAGTAATGCCTAGCCAAAAACCACCACTAAGGCTGACATCTTTAGACTTGATTATATTGGTAGCAGTTTCTTTAAAATTAGCTTTATTGATCACGCTAATATCATTAGAAAAGACACCTCCAAATTGAATCCAGAATTTTTTATTAAATCTAAAGGTAAATAATACCGGTACTTGAATTTTATTAAATTTCAAACTAGCTATTTTACTGCTATCTACTAATATATTATAATACTGATTGTACAAGCCTTTGAAACTAGAATCTGTAGTAACTGTTTGGGTAGTGTACAATCCTTCTAGCTGCAATGCCAATTTGTTTTTACCAATATTTACATATACACCCCCAAATGGGCTGGTTTGATTATTGCTTTGCCAGCCAAGTGCATTCATCTGATTAAAGTGTAATCCGCCTCTAAATCCTGTTTGGATGAATTGTGCATTAGCAGCAGTATACAAACAAAATAAAGTGCTAAATAGGAAAAATATTTTTTTCATATTGTAAAAGTAAAAGGAATTTCGGATTCAATCCCATATAAAACTTATAAGAATGCGTTAATTGTTACCCATTATTTACAAGTTGTAAATGTGTTATTTCTGGCAAAATACCTATTCTGCCAGGATAACCCAAAAAACCAAACCCACGATTGACATGAATATAGCAATCATTTTCTTTATACAAGCCAGCCCATTGTGCATATATATATTTTACAGGACTCCATTTTATCCAACCTGGAATTTCTATGCCAAATTGCATACCATGAGTATGACCACTTAGCGTTAGTTGAATATCGTTGTATTTATTTTTTACTTCTGTATTCCAATGGCTTGGGTCGTGGCTTAATAATATTTTATGAGCTACGTCTTCTGTGCCTGCATAGGCTATAGGCAAGCTGCCATAGGTATGGAATCCTTTGCTACCACTGATGTTTTCTACACCAATAATGGCTAATTCTGTATTGCCAATTTTTAGAATTTTATTTTCGTTGAGCATTAAATGCCAGCCCAATTTTGTATGCGTGTTTTTTAAATCTTGCAAATTTTGTTGCTTTGCTTCTTTGCTATCCCACTCCGCATAATCGCCATAGTCATGGTTGCCCAAAGTGCTAAACACCCCCAAAGGCGCTTTTAATTGGCTAAATACATCTATATAATCATGCATTTCTGTGGCTACATTATTTACCAAATCTCCAGTAAAAAATATAATATCCGGCTGCAATGCATTTATTTTTTGAATACCTTTTAATACAGCATTTTTATCAGTAAAACTTCCACTATGTATATCACTAATTTGTACAATTTTTAATTTTGCTAAATCATCAGGTAAATTAGGGATAGGAACTTTTACATTGCGTACTAAATAATTGTATCTATTAGTGGAGCCATATAGCACCATGCCGAATAAAGTTCCGCCAGCGCCAATGGCTAGATTGCGAATAAATGTACTCCTGCTCATGGCATCTGTAACCATTTGCGGCGCGGCATCTTTTGCATAAAAGAATGTAATGATATATGCTATTAAACGCTTAAAGTAATCTAAAGAAGCAATACCAGCCATCATAATTTTGGCAAATGCAAATGCCATGATGATGATGGATATAACTGCCTTTAAATTAGGGTAAGTAGTAAAGGTTCTTAATATTGGAAAGGCAAACATAAATATCCAAAAGCCTATAGCAAGCGAAATGTAAGTTATCGTAAATATTTGTTTGTAAGGACTTTTTAAATTTCTGCTCCAATCCATAAAGGTTTGGTAAGCAAAAATTTCCATTAGAATTACTAGTGATAATAATAATAATAGCTTAAGCGGACTGCTGTTTCTCATTTAAAAATTGATAAAATCTTCTAACTGTTTTTTGACTAATTGAATGGTAGATGCATTCTTCAAAAGACCATCTTCGGTCAATTCGTTTTCGATTTGGCTCAAAGGTATTTTATTGTAGAAAGTATGTGCTTTTAAATAATTAAAAATATTCGTTAAATTATCCATGCCTCTATTATTGCCAGCTCTACCGCTAGATACGCCAGTTAATAATATTTTTTTATTATACCAGGCATTTTTAATATCGCTAATATCTATCAAAAGTTTAAAGAGGCCAGGTATAGAGCCATTGTATTCTGGTGTGATGATGATGAATTTTTCTGCAGGAATTAAATATTTTTTTTCTACAGCAATAAACTGATCATCCCTATTTGTAGTATGCATCCATTCTAAATCTAAAACATTTGCTTCAATATTAAGCTCTTGTAAAAATGCTTGATAGTTGTTTGCTACTTTTTTGGTATTGCTATTGGGCCTGCCTGTGCCACTAATTATTGTTATCATTGTTGCAAATTTCGTACTTTATTTTAGTGGTTTTAATAATGCTCTATAACGTTTAAATCTATAGCATATAGTCTATCATCTTTCCATGCAGCCTCTTCAAAATATAAATGGATATTTTCTTCTGGGAATCCAATATAAAGAAGATACTTTTTATACCATTCAAAATATGTTTTAAATTCCAAACGTTTAGCAGCTAATATGGCATTTACATAATTTAAATAATCTGCATAGCCACTATCACTAAAACAAACTGTACGCGTAAAGCTAGTATCTATATAAATATTGTGCACGATTATAGCTTCAAAATGAACACTGTCATCGGGGTAGCGTGTCCATTGCGGATACATAGCTTTCATGTAACCCTGGCTAGTATCTTGCCACGAATTATGATGAAAAGAAAAAGAATACAATGTGTCCTTTTGGCCTTGAATTTTTAAAGGAATTGGTAACCATATATTTGTAGGCATATTTGGTTTACGTAAATCGATGGTGGTGGTAAATTCTTTAGAACCATCATTTTCATTTACAATAACTGTGTAAAATTGATTATCTAACATCGCAAAAGCAAAAGTTGCATCGCCATCATTACTTTTAATTGTTTTTATGAGATTCCTATTCGTATCCAATAATTGCACTTCATAGCCATTCAGTCCAGCATT
Source organism: uncultured bacterium (assembly GCA_903921675.1). Classification (GTDB taxonomy): domain Bacteria; phylum Bacteroidota; class Bacteroidia; order Chitinophagales; family Chitinophagaceae; genus CAIXQW01. The sequence continues at coordinate 3,933 of CAIXQW010000072.1, forward strand.
TAATTTTTTATCATACACTCTACCTTTAATGCAATGCGTATTAATAGGCCTTATTGCGGGGTAGGTTTGAAATTGAAACAAATCTAAATTGTTTTTATCTGAAGTATTTTGGGTAGCAATAATACCAAATTTTCCATTGGCACTTACACTAATACTATTTTCGTTGCCTTCGGTATTAATGGGATAGCCAAGATTGATAGGGTTGCTATAATTAGTATCTCCTTTCCATTTGCTCATGTAAAAATCTGTGCCGCCCATTCCTTTGTGTCCATCACTTACAAAATAAAATGTTTCATTATCTGGATGTATAAAAGGACTAGTTTCGTTGCCTGCTGTATTGATATTCGCTCCACAATTTACAGGTGCTTGCCAAAAGCCTCCAGAAAATTTACTTTTCCAAATATCTTTGCCTCCATAGCCACCTTTTCTATCGCTTACAAAATACATTGTTTTATTATCGCTACTAATACAAGGTTCTCCTTCGTAGTCGGGGCTATTGATAGTAGCACCAAATTTTTGTGGGCTACTCCAATTGCCATCATTCATTTTGTAGCAGAAAATAATATCGCACCCGCCACCATCGTAGCCATTTTCGCTGCGTGTATCGCAACGCGTAAAAAATAAATAATAGCCATCTGCACTAATGCGTGCGCTGCGTTCTGGGCTGCCAGTGTTTGGCGGATAACCAAGATTCTCGGCCTTGCTCCATCCATTACAAGTGTCGTAATAGCTAACCATAAAATCTTCATTTAATCCATTGACAACACTTGTAAATACCATGGTATTTGCATCTAATGTAAGCGATGGAAAGGTTTGATTGTATTTGGTATTGAATTGGCTGCCAAGGTTTATTGGAAAATTTGTAGTTGGTGAATTTTTTAATTGTTGCTTGATTTGTAGATTTTGTTTTTCGGATTCTATCCATTGTTTATTGGCAGTTGGCAAACTTGGCACTTTGGCTATTTGCTGAAGCAAGGCAGTGTAGCCTTCTTCGTCATGGTTTGTCTGCATTACATTTTGTAGAGAATAAAATGCATTTGTACCTGTTGCTGTATTTATTTGCAAGCAATTTTTTACAGCATCTATAGCCTTATTTACTTGTTTGGTAGAGTAATATAATTCGGCAAGTTTTTCGTAACTAGCAGCGCAGTTTGGATATTTTTTTATACTAGATTCTAATAAATAAATTGCTTTAAGCGGTTCTTTCTTTTTAATGAAAAGGTTGGATTCTTTTGTGATAGCTTCTGAGCATTTTGTTTGGGCAATACAATTCCCTAACCATGCTACATGCAGAAGCAGAATGAATAGGATTTTTTGCATGGTGCAAAGGTAATTCAAATGCGCTAAGAATTTTAGATAAGTTAGGGATGAAAATTGGCAAAATTTAATCCACACATAAACTTTTTAAATTCATCAATGTGCCATTTATCGTATTGAAATCTACATTGGCATCTATACCATTTACATGCCCTCTATCATTGTGTTGCCAGATGGTCCAATCTCTATTAATGTCTGGCTTGTTTACATAATAATGCGCACCCCAAAGTGGATAATTATCAAAATCAGGAGCAAGATGTGCTCTATAAAAATCTACATTGCAATATATAATAGGTTTGCAATTGTATTTGTCTTGTAAAGTATGCAAACAATCTTTTAGTCTAGTTTTTAAAGTTTCATTTTTTACGCCATTCGTTTCTTCTACATCTACCACAGGGGCTAAATCACCGCCTTCAATACAGGTGTTTTTTATAAAATATTCAGCTTGCTTTTTGCCATCTTGGTTCGGATGAAAATAATGATAAGCACCGCGAATTAATCCATTTTCTTTACAGCCTTTCCAATTGTATTTATAGCATTTATCCATTAGGTTAACACCTTCTGTAGCTTTGATAATGGCAAAATCTAACTTAGCACCTTTATCGCGCATCGCGCTCACTAATTTCCAATCAATATCTTTTTGGTATTTGCTTACATCGATCCCATGTACGGTATAGCCACTTGGAATACTTACACCAAAATCTGGATAAATTTTTGGTATTTTTTGAAGCAGAAAATGGTCGACCAAAGCATATGCGAATGCAAATACACCTAATAAATACAACCATTTTTTACTTTTGTTTTTCACTATTTGCAAATCAATTATATCCAATTGAATAATTAATAATATATTCGCTAAATCTACGTTAAATACAATATGCGAATCGTTTTAACCTTGTTTTTTTTTACCATTTATAGCTTTTGCACTGCGCAAGTTACTGGAGGAGAAAGCATATATCAGTTTTTAAGATTATCTAATAGCGCACATGCTACAGGTATGGGTGGCATGATAGTTAGTAATCCTAGCGAGGATGTTGCATTTGCATTTGCCAATCCGGCTTTGCTAAGACCTTCTCTTCATAATCAATTATCTATCAATCAAAATTTTTTCATTACAGGTTCATCATACTCTAATACTATGTATGCTAGTTATTCGCCAAAGCTAAAAACTACATTTGCTGGAGGCATTAGCTATATGAATCACGGAAAAATTACTGCTACAAATTATTTTGGACAAACATTAAACAATGTAATGGCTACAGAAATATGTGCGCAAATAAGTGCTAGTAAAAGTTATAAGAAAAAATGGCGCGGTGGTGCTTCCTTGAAATTTGTAAATAGTCAATTAGCAGATTTACAAAGTGCTGGATTAATGGCAGATGCTGGAGTGATATACTTTGATACTGCTAAACAATTGTATGTTGGGATGTTGGCAAAAAATATTGGGTTTCAATTCAATAAATATAGTACACAATCTGGTAGTGAGCCATTACCATTTGATATGCAATTAGGCATCAGTAAAAAGTTTTTAAAAGCACCTTTTCGTTTAAATGCTATTGTGCATCATTTGTATCAATGGGATATTCGTTATGATAACCCTGCCGATAAAGTAGATAATAGTTTTTTTGGTAATACAGATACTGCAGTAAATACTTATTTTGCAGATAAACTTTTCAGACATTTTAATTTTGGAGTAGATTTATTATTGGGAAAAAGATTAGAATTAAATGTAGGCTACAGCCATCAGCGCCGCGGCGAATTGGCCTTGAAAGAAAAACTTGGTATGGCCGGATTTAGTTTTGGGGTAGGTTTAAATTTTCCAAAATTCAACTTGCATTATGGTAGAAATGTATATAACCTAGCTGGTACAAATAATGAAATTGGCATTAATTTTAAAATGAAAGAAATGTTTGGCTTAGGAAAAAGTGCAATAGGGGACTGGTAAAAATATTTCTACCTCTTTCTCACCACACCAATCATCACCCCAAAACCACCATCTAATTGCTCATAATTTTCTTCAGGGTAATAAGTTCTGCTTACAAATCCATCTAAGTATAATGCCTCTTTGCAACCCTTGTCTGCAAAATATTTTGCAAAATCATAAAAGCAAAGCGGGTAGGTGCTCATCACAAATAAAGCATTGCCATTTTGTAAAATACCTACACCATTTCTAATATTAATATTTAGGCTGCTTGGTGTAAACAATGCATTTATTTTACCTTCATGCACTAGCATTGGGCCGCTTTGTGTTAAGTAATTTATTGTGCTTGCAGGTACTTTTTTTCTATCATTTTCTGATTGTATAGAATTAATTTTAGTCAAATTATTTTTTTGCACATAAAAAATTCCTTTTGGGTTTAAATAAAAATTGCCTTTGCCAGCTTTGGTATTGATAGGTTTTCTCTCCTTCTCATTTTCTATATACCAACCCAATGGCGATTGGTTTTGCATATACATACCACCATTACATGCATACAACAATGTATCTCCTTGGCTTTCTACATATGTTTTTAAATTTTGCAAACTTCCAAGTATATTGCCATTATTGTCTTTCCAAAACATTTTTATTCGCTGCGTATTTTGCTTTGCCTCAAATGCTACAAATGTATGTTTGCCATCAAAATGTTGTGCAGCGCCAGCTACCTGTTTTGCTACTTTTTTGCCTTCTTTTTTAAGCTGTTTTTTAGTAGCTTCATCTATTCTATCGCATGCGGATATAATCAATAAACAAGCAATTAAATAAACAATTCTACAATTCATGAATTTGCCTTTTGTATAATTGTATTGTATTTTGCAAACCCAAATAAATTGCATCGCATACTAATGCATGCCCAATACTTACTTCTAATAATTGCGGAATATGCTTTCCAAAATATTGCAGATTCATTAAATCTAAATCGTGACCAGCATTAATGCCTAATTGTAATTCGTTCGCTTTTTCTGCAGCTATAATATATTGCTGTATGGCAACTTCTTTATTCGTACTATAATTGGCAGTATAATGTTCTGTATATAATTCTATTCTATCGGTGCCGGTTTCCTTAGCACCTGCTATCATTGCTGCAGAAGGGTCTACAAATATGCTAGTTCTAATACCTGCTTTTTTAAATGTTGCTAATATTTCTGATAGGTATTTTTTATTGGCAATTGTATCCCAACCATGATTGCTAGTAATTTGCCCAATTGCATCAGGTACTAAAGTTACCTGCGCAGGTACTACATCTAATACTAATTGTACAAACTTTTCCTCTAACGGATTGCCTTCTATATTCAATTCTACTTGTATATGTTTTTTTATTGCATACACATCGCTGTATCTGATATGCCTTTCGTCTGGCCTAGGATGCACAGTAATACCATCAGCACCAAAATGCTCGCAGTCTTGTGCTACCTGCAATACATTTGGATTGTTGCCACCTCTAGCATTTCTAAGTGTAGCAAATTTATTTACGTTTACAGATAATTTTATTGGCATATATATTCCGATTAATTAGCAATATTAATTGAAAATAGGTGGACTTGCTGTGTTTTTTTGGTAAAGAAAACATAATACATTGTCATTAAATTTTCACTTTATTTTAAGATGCATAGTTGTATATTTGCAGGTATGTCGGAAAGCACACAACCTACTTATGATAGACCTGAAAGAAAAATAATTTCTGTATCTTATTTATTTGATTTGGCAAGAGCCATTATGTATTTAGGAGTTGCTGCCTTTTTGTATACTTCCAATAATTTTGATAGTTACTTAGGTCATTCATTTATTGTGTGGTTTGCAATTATTTCTGGAATTTATGGTTTATTTAGATTAGTAAGAGCTCTAATTACTTTAAATATTATTAAAATTAAATAAGTTGCAA
>CAIXQW010000073.1 GCA_903921675.1 uncultured bacterium
CTACTTGATACTTTCATCTTACTACTAAAGTGGAATATTACCATGCTTTCTCTTTGGCATTTGCGCCACTTTATTTTCAAGCATAGTAAAACCCTTTATCAATTTTTCTCTAGCTACTTGCGGCTGAATCACTTCGTCTATAAAACCACGAGAAGCAGCGCTATAGGGATTAGCAAATTTATCAGTATACTCTGTTACTTTTTCTTCTAAAGCAGCCGCAGGATTTTCGCTTGCATCAATAACATTTTTGAAAATTAATTCCACAGCACCTTTTGCACCCATTACTGCAATTTCTGCATTCGGAAAAGCATAATTTAAATCGGCACCAATGTGCTTACTGTTCATTACATCATAAGCGCCACCGTATGCTTTGCGAGTAATTAATGTAATTTTTGGTACTGTAGCTTCGCATAAAGCATATAACAATTTTGCGCCATTTGTAATAATGCCATTCCACTCTTGGTCTGTGCCTGGTAAAAACCCAGGAACATCAACTAATACTAATAAAGGAATATTAAATGCATCGCAAAACCTTGTAAATCTTGCACCTTTTTTGCTACTATTAATATCCAATACGCCTGCCATGCTCGCTGGTTGATTGGCCACAATGCCAATACTTCTACCAGCAATTCTTGCAAAGCCTACAACAATATTTTCTGCATAATCTTTATGCACTTCTAAGAAACTTTCTTCATCGCATAATTCTGCTATTACCTCTTTCATATCATAAGGCTGATTGGCATTTAGCGGAATTAATTTTTCTATTTTTGGTCTTAATTCGTTTTGTAAAGTGTAAGCATATTTAGGTGCTTTTTCTTCGCAGTTTTGAGGTATGTAACTTAATAATTTTTTAATATTATTAATGCATTCTACTTCATTTGCACAAGCAAAATGAGTGACACCACTTTTACTTGCATGTGTATGTGCACCACCTAATTCTTCGCTACTTACGTCTTCATGCGTAACCGTTTTTACTACATTTGGTCCAGTTACAAACATATAGCTTGTATGCTCTACCATCATAATAAAATCTGTAATGGCTGGACTATACACTGCTCCACCTGCACAAGGGCCCATAATGGCGCTTAACTGCGGAATTACGCCGCTAGCTTTTGTGTTTCTATAAAAGATATCTGCATAACCACCAAGGCTTACTACGCCTTCTTGAATGCGCGCTCCGCCACTATCATTTAAACCAATTACTGGAGCGCCATTTTGCATGGCCATATCCATTATTTTGCAAATTTTTTCGGCATGCGTTTCGCTTAGGCTTCCTCCAAATACTGTAAAGTCTTGGCTGAAAACATATACCAATCTACCATGTATTTTACCATAGCCAGTTACTACACCATCACCTAAGTATTGCTCTTTCTCCATGCCAAAGTCTGTGCATCTATGGCTTACTAGCATGCCAATTTCTTCAAAAGTATTGTCGTCTAACAATATTTGAATTCTTTCTCTGGCAGTTAATTTGCCTTTTTTGTGTTGAGATGCTATTCTTGGCTCACCGCCACCTTTTTTTGCCGCCGCAATTTTTGCTTGTAAAATTTCTGTTTGCTTATTCACAACTGCTAAGGTAGGATAATAGTTAAAAATAATCTATACTGTTTTATTGATTATACACTTGATTAATAGCATAAAAAAATCCTGCACATTAGTACAGGATTTTTTTTATCAATTTTTTTTATAATTAAGAATTAAACAGTAGCAGCTTTTTTCATAATTGCACTTTTTAAGTTAGCTGCTTTGTTTTTATGAATTACATTGCGCTTAGCCAATTTATCTAATAAAGCAACAACTTTAGGCATGTTTTCTGCAACTTCAGCTTTGTCTGTACTAGATAATAGTGCACGCATAGCGTTACGAGTTGTTTTACCTTGATATCTATTACGCAAGTTTCTTGCTGCTGCTTGTCTTGAATCTTTTTTGGTAGCTTTGTGGTTAGCCATGTTTTTGTTTTATTTTAAAATTAGTTCCGATTATTTTTCGGATTGCAAAAGTAGTAATATTTTATAAATTTCCAAAATTTTACTACTATTTAATTTAATTTATCTGAAAATAAGTAGTTAAATGGCAACCTAATTTCTAATTTTTTCTGTGTTTAAAATGTCACTTTCTATTATTCCGTCACGTAATCTAATTACTCTATGGGCAAATTCGGCAATGTCTTCCTCATGCGTTACAAGCACTACAGTATTACCTTTTGCATGTATTTTATCAAAAATATCCATTATTTCTACAGATGTTTTAGAGTCTAAATTTCCTGTTGGTTCATCTGCCAAAATAATGCTAGGATTATTTACCAAAGCCCTTGCAATAGCCACTCTTTGGCATTGACCTCCACTCATTTCATTCGGTTTGTGATATGCTCTATCTTCTAAATTTACGCTTTTCATTACTTCCATCGCTCTCTCTTCTCGGTCTTTTTTATTCCATCCTGCGTATACTAATGGCAATGCCACATTTTCTAGGGCTGTGTATTTGGGTAATAAATTAAATTGCTGAAATACAAATCCAATTTCTTGATTGCGAATGGCAGCTAAATCATCTTCTGGCATTCGACTTACATCTTTGTGATTTAAGATATATGTGCCGCTAGTAGGGGTATCTAAACATCCTAAAATATTCATTAAAGTACTTTTACCACTGCCACTTGGGCCCATTAAAGCCACATATTCGTTTTTTAAAATAGTTAATTCTAAACCTTTTAAAACCTGAATGGCCTGCTTTCCTAAATAATAATTTTTTACCAAATGGGTTATTTCGATTACACTTTCCATATTTCAAAAGTAGGATGTTGTGCCTTAATTATTTGCATAAATTATTTAGATGGTAAAATTTAGCTGGTTTTAGAAATTTCTTCTAGTTGCAACCTTCTAGCTATATATTTCCCTAGGATGTCAAATTCGATATTTACATTACCACCTATTTTTAAGTCATGAAAATTTGTATGCTGATAAGTGTATGGAATAATTGCTACCACAAATGTTGAATTTGTTAGTCCAAAGCAGGTTAGGCTAGTTCCATTAATGCAAACGCTACCTTTCTCAATCATCAAAGCCGCAAAACCAGCATCAAAACTAAATTGATAAAGCCAACTACCTTGTCTATTTTCTATAGAGGTACAAATTGCTGTACTATCTACATGCCCCTGCACAAAATGCCCATCTAATCTGGCGTTGTTTAACATTGCTCTTTCTAGGTTAATGGCAGAACCAATTTCCCATTGCTGTAAGCATGTTTTAGATAAAGTTTCATCTATGGCAGTTACATAATGCATATCGTCTTCTATTTTTATTACTGTTAAGCACACACCATCATGCGCTATACTTTGGTCTATTTTTAATTGATTAGAAATAGCAGATTGTACTCCAAATGTTATATTATTTTCGGTTCGTTTGATACCTTTTACGATTCCAATAGTTTCAATAATTCCTGTAAACATGCTTATTTTTTAAATAAATATCCCTTGTGCTCTTGAATGATATCGTTATTACTAATTGTATAATTGTATTTAAAAATTGTATCATTAAACTGCTGCTTAATGCCAGCACCGCTAATTGTATCGTTAATTGTACAATATGTTTGCCCTTTATCAGATGTTGAGTCTAAAGAAAATCTATAATTTTTTGTTGCCCTAGCCGTTAATTGGGTAGCAGCGCATTGCCCAAGAATAGTCATTGTAGAATCTGTAAGTTTATTTATTGTAATATCCATGGTGTCGTATGGAATATAAATTTGATTGACAACATCTAAAATAGAATCATAATAAGTATAATTACCAGCAAATAAATCTGCAGGAAAAATACAAATAGAATTATCTTCAATACCCGGGAAACCCCAATTATAATTTACTGCTTTAGGGTTATTGCAATAGTGTGAAGTGAAATTATTAATCGGATTAGGGGAAGGGTCTGTATATTTTTTACAACCCCAAAAAACAATTGCCAACACCATTGTTAAGGCAAATAAGGATGGAATTTGTTGGATGAAAAAACTGTTTTTTGTTGTCATTATTATAATAACGAATTAATTTAAAAATTATTTTTTGTAAAAGTAGTAGATTTTACTATCTTTGCAATCCAAAATTTACA
>CAIXQW010000074.1 GCA_903921675.1 uncultured bacterium
AGATAGCAATGGGCATACCTTATGGGTAAATTATCCTGGATTAAATGTGCCATTACTGCTAGCAAATACTGTTAATATTCATAAATCCCAATTAGACAATAATGGCGTGTTACACAGTTTGGCACATTTTAATGGTACAAATAGTTGGGGCGGTAATGCCGTACCTATAGGCTTTAATGTGGTAAAAGTGGATGCCAATAATGGACAAATTGTAGGTACTGTATTATTGAAAGATTACACAAGAACAAATTTTAGTTTATATGGTTCTACTAATATTAAGACCTATTTTGAGATGGATGATAATAATAATTATTATTTAATGACCCAACTTAATAGTGGAGACACAATTACTATAGGCACCGAGGTTGTACAATATTATCCTGCGCCTTACGACACTACTAAAACTATTCTAGCCAAATGGGATAGTAGTGGAAATTTGCTTTGGCATAAGGTACATAAAGGAGGGAATTCTACAATGTATAATGCTGGAATTTCTTATGTAAATCTGGTTTTAGGTTTGAAAGTTATAAATAATAATATTTATATTACTTCAGGTACTTATGATAGTATTGGTGTTAATACATTTTTTGGAATTCCATTACCGCCTAAAATAAAATCATTTTCAAATTCAGCTAGAACATTGGTAGCAAAATTGGAAGGGAATAACGGAAATTGTATATGGGTAAATAGTTGTGAAAAAATTGTTGGTGGTAGTTTCTCTGGAAGTAGTTGTGGTAAATTGGAAAATAATGATTTTTATATTTTAGGTACAGCAATTACGCCAAATAGTACATTCTATATTAATAATTCTACAGATAGTATTCAATTAACGGAGCCTATCAATAATGCATCGCTTTTATTAGTGATTTTTGATGATAATTCAGGCTTTATAAAATATGACACTGGAATTGTTCAGTCAGGCAATAGTGTAGTTCCTTATGTGTCAACTGTTGATAAAAATGGGAACATTTATTTTGGAGGTAGTTTTAATGGTAAACTTTGGAATAGTGCTCATACAGATTCATGTAGTCTTTGGGGTGGAAATTATGATTTTTATATTGCTAAGTATGGCAATGTTTGTGGGTGCAATACTTACAAGCCTTGGCCAAAACTATTGGCTACTACAGTAAGTAGTGTTAATGCCTTGTGCCAAGATGTAGTATTTGGTAGCGATAGCTTGGTTTGGTTTTGGGGAGATGGTACAAGCACAACCACTAAATGCGATACAGCAGCTACCTCTCATACTTATGCAGCAGGTGGTACCTACAATGTATGCCTACGCAATTACAGTCCATGTGGCTTTGCAGATAGTTGCTTTACTGTAAATATTGTATTAGCTACCAATGAATTAGCTGTAGCACAAATAGATGTTTATCCAAATCCAACTCACTCGCAGGTTACTATTAGCTATCCGTATGTGCAAAAAGGTATAGTTACCTTTTACAATTTGCAAGGCAAAGCAATGCAAACTGCTAACTTGCAAAATGGCGTCAATACAATTGCTTTAGAAAATTTACCACTTGGGTTATATACCTATAGTGTGGTAGCGCAAAGTGGACAGGTGTATAAAGGTAAGTTGGTGTTGCAGTAGTATTCTATTTATTTCCACACCCACATTTTTTCTTTTTTCGTCATGCCAAAATTCCTTACATTTGGCTATGAAAAAAATTCTCAGTTCCTGTTTGTTATTGTTTGGCCTTACAACATTGGCCGTGCAATAGTATACTAAGTAGGGTATTGTTTGAATTGGTATTATAATAAGGGGTGCAACATGCAAATACAATGGATAGTTTGGTAAAAGTAAATATTGCCAAATTGCCAAATGGAGTATATTTTGTATAAGTATAAAAACGATTTTGGAGAGGTGGCGTAGAGAGTGGTAAAAAGATAGACTTAGCTGTTGCTTGGTTTTTGAGTAGTTTGAAAAATTTTTAACACAAAGGAACAGGAAGGAATAGCGTAAAAAATAAATTAAATAAAACAGAAATCTCGATACAAGCTCGGGATAAGCAATAAAAAAAAATATAATTAAAGAATGAGAAAAATATCCAGGATCCTACTTTTATGCTTAGTAGCTAATTTTGCAAAAGCACAAACTGTAA
>CAIXQW010000075.1 GCA_903921675.1 uncultured bacterium
ATATTAGTAGATTGAAAAACTTGTTCACCCCATTTATTAAAAATAAGTAATTTGTATTCTGTTAGTAAGCAGGAAGCATTAATGAATGGACTAAATAAATCATTTACATTGTCACTGTTTGGAGAAAAAGCATTGGGAAGACGCAACTCGCAAATGTCGGGATTGCTGTTTTGGCAATTAATAATTGAAATATTTTTTTCTATAGTATCTACTCCACAATTAAAATTTACAATTGCCTTAATAGTATAATTCCCTGCATTAGTAAATTGGTGTATTGGACTTTTCACCACAGAAGTATTATAGATACCACTTGCAGGGTCTCCAAAATCCCAATTGACGGAATTGATAATATTAGTAGACACTACCTGAAAGCTAGTGCCATTTTCTAAGCAGCTATCTATGCTAGCAATAATTCCGCTGCAATTATTTGTACAATTGATAATGGATATTGGATAACTAATTGGAAAGGTACCGCAACTAGCTGTAATATTTGCAGTTACTAGATAATTTCCAATAGCTGAAAATAAATGAATTGGTGATGCCAAATTTGAAGTGTTATTTGTACCACTTCCAGGGTCATTAAAATTCCAGGCAATACTGTTTATGCTAGCACCAGATAGAATAGCAAATGGAATATTAATTTGCACACAACTATCTTTAGAAACGATGATGCCATTACAACACAAGCCAATAGAAATAGTTCTGCAAATTGTAGATACAGGAAACCCAGGTTCTTGAAAAGTAACACAAATAGTATACACGCCGGGGCTAGTGAATGTATGCGTAGGAAAAGGTGGAGAGCTTGTACCTACAATAGTAATCGTATCATTGATTCCACTAGCAGGGTCTCCAAAGTTCCAAAAAAAATACGACGAACTGCTTGTACCCGTTACTTGTAAATCTAGTGTTTGACTATTGCAAGTATCACCATTAATTTTAATACCAGTTATTTGCGCATAGCACAAATTGCATAGCAGTAAAATGAATGTGGTGATAATGAAGGGTAATCTCATAGGATAATAATACAAAATATTTTCTAACTATTGCAGTGGTAACTCAATAAATAGTATTTCAACAAAACAACTAGCTTATTTTTTTACAAACTTACTTGTAATCACAGCACCGTTTTCTGTAATTACTTTTGCAATATAAATGCCATTCGGTAAGCTTGTAATATCAATAGTTTTTTCTTTAGATTGTATTACCAAGCTTCCTTTAAAATCTAAAATTTCTATTTTACTAAATGCCTTATTTAATTGCAACTCTATTTTGTTTTGTGCAGGATTTGGAACTATAAAACCATCTAATTTATTATTAGCAATATTATGAATTGCTGTTGTTGTATTCTGTCTTACTCTAGCAGCACCAAAACAATTTTGTGTACTCCTCATCATATCAAAAGCAAATGCGCCATCAGCAAATGTTTTGGTAACACTAGATGTAATTTGCCCAGATGCTAAGGAAGCACCAACTACTTGATTGCCATTGCTAAAATAATAAGTCATAGTGCCTGGATCTATAAAAGCACCACCCGTTAGGTTTCCTCCTACGCCAATATTATTTGGAGATATAAAAGTTACCACACCAGTATTTGGATTTATTTTAGAAATCCTAAAGGTAGTAGAATCTATAACTTGCACAGAATCCATCACTAGGCTATCGTATACTGTAGATACATAATTTTGGCGGGTAATGCCATAGATAGATGTATCAGCGCAACTGTAGGCAATGTTTTCAAAAATTGCATAAGGTGGTAATTGAATTGGCACAGCACTGTATTTTGCGCCAGTATATAAATCTATACCTATTAGTGTATCTACAGCAGAGTAGTAGTATAGCATTTGATAAGGGTCTATAGAATTTCCTGCCAAGGTATATAAATCGCTGTAAGAAGTATTGCCAATAATAGTGTATTGCCCTGTGCTAGGATGGATAGCAGCAAAACGAATTTGTGTAGAATCTAATACATCTATTGTCCTCATTAAAACACTATCGTAATAGCTAGAATAAAAATTATTTGGTACCAATCCATAAATGGTAGAATCACTTGTATTGAATCTGAAATTTTGAAAATTGTTGGATGGCAAAGACCCTGATATAGGCACATTGCTGATGATATTGCCAGAGTTGATGTCAATGGTCAATAAATTGCTACCGCTGCCAATATAGTACCTATTTAAATATGGGTCTATAGTGGCACCATTCAAATTGATGCCACCATTGTACGTCGCGTTGCCTAAATTGGTAACAACTCCTGTGGTAGGGTTAATGCTTCCAAGCCTGCATGTAGCAGAATCAAATACATCTATATTCATCATTAAAATACTATCGTAATATGTAGAATAGTAATTTTTTCTAACAATACCTACATGTTGGGCATAGGTGTTGCTAGCTTTCAAAAAAAGGAAGGTGATGGCTAAAATAGTAATTTTACTCACAATATTTTTCATATTTATTTCTTTTTGCAGCGCTAAATTAC
>CAIXQW010000076.1 GCA_903921675.1 uncultured bacterium
GGAGTGCTAAATTCTATTGCAACATCAGCTTTTTTAATATTTTCTGTGGTAAAATCTTGACTATTTGCACTGCCAATTTTTAAAATAATTTCGTGGCCTTTTTCTATTGCTAATTGCTCTATGGTTTTACCCATTTTACCATATCCAATCAATGCTATTTTCATAGTTTTTCTATTATTTCCAATTAAATTTTATTGCAATCCCTGCAATTTTATCATCTATCAAAGTTGGCATTAAGTGCATACTGATAGTTTTGCTTACGTCAAAGTTTTTTAAATGCGCACTTACTAAGGCATCTACAATATTTAAACCATAATAAGCGGCGCTGTAAACAACAATTTTATCTAATGTTTGCCTATTGTTTCTTTCCAAATTTCTTAAATCTGTCAAAGAATATGTAGTAAAAGTATCTAATGTATTTGGGTTATTATCGCTGCGTGCAATAAATGCTTGGCGATGAATTTGATAATCGTTATAAGTAGTTGTAAACAAATAAGCAGATATGCCTACACCTGCATATACAATTGGCAGCTTCCAAAATTGTTTATTGTATGCTTGACCTAATCCAGGTAATAAAGCACTATACATTGCTGCCCTTTTTGGCACAGGTGTTTTTGTATTAAAAGCATAGTAGTTATTAGTACTATCTTTTTTTGCAAGGCTATCTTGTGCATTACAATTAATTGCAAAAAAACTTATTGAACACAATAAGCAAAATAATTTTATTTTTTTTGAAGCATGCATTTTAATTAGTTTGCAATTACTTCTAAAATTCTTTCTAAATCAGAATCGTTGTAAAATTCTATTGAAATTATACCACTACCTTTTTTATTTCTATTTAAATTTACTTTAGTACTTAATTTACTACTTATTTCATCCTGAATTCTTTTATAGGCAGGAGGTAAACTGTCTTTTTCTTTTTCGATAGATTTTTTCTTTGGCTTTGTTATTAGTTGTACCAATGCTTCTGCTTGGCGAACACTCAAAGTTTTATCTACAATTTCATTAAATACATACAATTGCTGCTCTATATGTGGGATGCTTAAAATACATTTCGCATGCCCCATTGTAATTTTCGCATCTCTTACTGCTTGTTGTATGGTAGGGGGCAATTTTAATAATCTTAAAAAATTAGTAACCGTGCTGCGCTCTTTATGCATTCTTGCAGCTACTTCTTCTTGTGTTAAATTTACTTCGTCTATTAATAATTTGTAGCTCAGCGCAATTTCAATAGCGTTTAAATCTTCGCGCTGTAAATTTTCTAACAAAGCCAATTCTATTTGTGCTTGCACATCTGCAGTACGAATATATGCAGGTACATCTTTTAGACCAGCCATTTTACTAGCTCTCCAGCGGCGTTCTCCGCTTAATAACTGGTATTGGCTTGGCGCTAGTTGAATCACTGTAATTGGTTGAATGATATCATGCATTTTTATGCTATCACTTAGGCTTTGTAAGGCTTCTTTTTCAAAGTCTCTTCGTGGCTGTTTTGGATTAGGTACAATTTGGTCTACAGGAATTCTTAAAATGCTACCTGCTACTTTTTCGTTATTGACAGACGGTATAGGGCTGTTGCCTTTAAATGTACTTATCTCATCAGTAATATTGCCTAATAATGCACTTATTCCTCTTCCTATTTCTAATTTTTTATTTACAGCCATTTCTATTTTTTGCTATTTGATTTAATGTTTGTTTACAGGCAATTAATCATTGCCTTCCTCATCCAATGTTTCTAACAACCTATCTTCGTTTTTTATTTTTGTTAAATCATTTTTTTGCAAAACTTCTCTTGCTAAGTTTAAATAATTTATAGCACCAGTGCTATCTGCATCATACAATATAGCAGGTTTTCCAAGGCTAGGAGCTTCACCAAGTTTTGTATTTCTATGAATGATGGTATCAAAAACCAAACTGCTAAAATGGTTTTTTACCTCTTCTACTACTTGATTGCACAAACGTAATCTGCCATCATACATTGTCATTAAAATACCTTCTATTGCTAAGTTTGGATTCAATCTATTTTGTACAATTTTTATGGTATTTAATAATTTACCTAACCCCTCTAATGCAAAGTACTCGCATTGCACCGGAATAATTACACTTGCAGCAGCAGTTAAAGCATTTACAGTAATTAATCCTAAGCTAGGAGAGCAGTCGATAATTATAAAATCAAAATCTGCATCAATTTCTTGCAATGCATTACCAAGAATTTTATCACGATTAGGATGATTGATTAATTCTATTTCTGCACCAACCAAATCTAAATGGCTTGGTATAATAGATAAATTAGGGGTTTCTGTTTTAAGTACTACATTCGCTACACTACTTTCATTTACCAAAATATCATACAAGCTTAATTGAATATTTCTAAGGTCAAAACCATTGCCAGTTGTGCTATTTGCTTGCGGATCTGCGTCAATTAATAAAGTACGATGCTCTAAAATTGCAAGGCTGCTAGCAAGATTAATTGCAGTGGTTGTTTTGCCTACACCACCTTTTTGATTAGCTATTGCTATAATTTTTGCCATATCGTCAAAGGTCGAAAATTAATTGTGTATTTGTAGTTGTTACTTAGTGAAGTTATTCACAAAATTATTTTTATTTCATTAGGGAAATAAACAGGAGTAGCAGCCTGCAAAGAATGCACCTTCGATGAATGTTATATTTCCTAATGCCGATAACGGCTTACACTATATAATGGTGCAGATTTGTGCTGATGGAAACATCGGTAGGCAGGAAGCTTTCGGAAAATTTAAAACCTCCCAGTTTTAATTCGATTCCAATTTTTTTTCCCATCCAAACAATAACTGTTTGGACTACTTTGGGGTGTATACCCATTGATTAATGGTTGCACGTACTAATTTTTTTATATACAAAATAAAATATGTATTATACTATTTTTCTTGCAATTTTTTATCACAATTAAAATGTCTTTTGGAAAATATAATTAACATACATTTGTATCTACAAAATTCAAAAAATATGAAAAAATTAATTTTAACAACAGCAGTTGCATTAAGTATGATAGCAACAGCAAATGCTCAAAAAAATTCAATGTTATTAGGCGGTAATATCGATTGGAGTAAAACTTCTGATTCTGTTACTTCAGCTTTTAATCCTTATGTTGGTTATCAGTTTGATGAGCATTTTACAGCAGGTATAGCATTAAATGCAGGCGGAACTAGAACTAATTCAGTGGGATCTCAATTGCAAAGAACTCCTTCTTTTGAAGTAGGGCCTTTTGTTCGTTATACTCAAACTTTAAATAATATATTTTCTGTATATGCTCAATTAAATGGAATGTTTGGTAATAAAAAAGACATAATTGGTACAACTATTCAAACTGGTTCTGTTTATAATACAACTAGTATTAATTTAACACCTGCAGTAATGGTGAATTTAAAAAACAATTTTGCTTTAAATTTTTCATTTGGAAGTTTAGGATATTACGGAGTAACACCTTCAGGTACTTCAAACGCTACTGTTGGTACTTCTCATTTAAGTTTTGGAAGAACAATGAATATTGGAATTTCTAAAAACTTTATGA
>CAIXQW010000077.1 GCA_903921675.1 uncultured bacterium
CTTAAACAAGCAAAATTGTTAGCGTAAAGTTAAATATTCAATATTTTTTAACTTTTTTCTAGTCTAATTATAGAAAAAGAGCTTTTTTAGTCACAAATTATGCACAAAAAATAATAGCTATACAGCGTAAATTCAATTAATAATTGTTTGTACAATTATTAATTTTAAAAAAAAAGAGCCAAAAGAATTACGCATTTTGGCTCTAAAAAAAATTATTCAATACGATTCCTATAGTGCTTAACCATTTACATGCGCCCTATTTGTGGTATTGATGCCACCTCTTCAAATAATTAACTAAACGGGGATGGGTGCATACTGCTCTAGCAGCATTTATTATTACATGATTGCAACGCTTAATATTTATAATAGCAAAGCATTATCAATATATCTGTAATGATAAATTAAATAACTAAAAATAACCCACACCATTACTCCCTAAAAGGCTCCTATTCCCTAATTGTTACCCAAGTATTTTCTATTCCTGCAATTTTTACCAGCTCAAATATAATTTTTGCATTATCAGGATGCACCCTTACGCAACCATGCGAAGCTGGATTACCCAACCTTTTGATATTGCCAATGGTGGTGCCATGGATGCCGTATCCACCTTGCACAAATAGCACATAAGGCATGTTGCCTAATCCATTCCAGCTACCACCAGGGTATTTTTTGCTAGTGTATTTGCTAAACTGTGGTCCGCTTGGTCGGATGTCTATGTTGGGGGTGGTGTGTTTTTTATCTCCTGTACTTACAGCAAAGGTATCCACGCAGTTGCCTTCTACATACAAGTAGAGACGCTGGTCTTTTTTGCTTACATCAGCCCAAATTGCGCACTCATTATGGGTTAATTTGCTAGTATTGGTATCTGCCCTTAAGTTGGCAGCTGTAATTTTCAATTGCTCTACATTATACTTCAAGTCTTTTACTTCTGCAGGTGCATTTTTTTTTATATCGCTTGTAAAAGTATCTTTTATAGCTAGTGCAGAGTCTGCTTGCAGCTTTAAAATGTCTTTATTTGACCCACCCGATTTTTGAATCATACTGTTATCTCCTTCGTATACAGTAGATAATGTATTACTTACATCTACGCTGTCCAAAGATTCTACTCTGGTTTTTTTGTCTTTAAAATAGTTAAGTAAACTGTTGTAGTATAGTTCTTTACAGATTTTAGTAATTGTTTCGTTTTGGCAAGATATAAAGGTTGTTGTGCTAATAAAGCAAATAGTTGCACAAACAAGAATTTTTTTCATGAAATCAATAGAAAGTATGGGTACGAATGTAATAGCAAGTATCGAGACTTGGCAAGTGGATGCCACTTTTATTAATCACAAGATTTGCACCCCAAATTAGTCTCTAGGTTTATATTCGCAATGGAAACAAATTAGGAATCGTACTGATGATACTATGGGCAGGAGGCATTAACCATTCTGATGGTGATGTGCCTGCAGATGGGGCAATCTGCAATAGTCCGCAACGGCAAAGAATGTAACCATGGTATCCATCCTGAAACGATGTAAGTATTTGTAAATCAATTTAAAAAAAATTGCTAACCAATACTAAATCGGAATAACGCCAATTAACGCGCTATAATTTTCGGTCATCCATTCTTTTTGCATAATGATGGATTAAAAAAACTTAGTTCAAAATCGGAACTCAAATTGTTTATCTTTGCGAAAAACTTAATTTATTTAAAGAGTTTATAGAATTAATATGAGTTATCAACCAAAAAATAAAATCAGAATTGTTACAGCAGCCTCTTTGTTTGACGGCCATGATGCAAGTATCAATGTAATGCGCAGAGTAATGCAAGCAAGTGGTGTAGAAGTGATTCATCTGGGGCATGATAGAAGTGTGCAAGAAGTAGTAGATACCGCCATACAAGAAGATGCAAATGCAATAGCGATGACTAGCTACCAAGGTGGGCATGTAGAGTATCTGAAATACATGTATGATTTATTGAAAGAAAAAGGTTGTGGCCATATTAAAATATTTGCTGGTGGAGGGGGTGTAATATTACCTACAGAAATTGCAGAATTAGAGGCGCATGGCATTACTAAAATATATAGCCCTGATGATGGTAGAGCTATGGGCTTGCAAGGTATGATTGATGATTTGATCCAAAAATCTGACTATGCAACAGGTGCAAGTTTAAATGGCGAAGTAAAATATATATTTGATGGCGACTATAAATCTATAGCGCGTTGCATTAGTGCAGTTGAAAATTTTGGTGATGCACCAGAAACAATTGCCATGATGAAAAAAGTAAAAGAAACAATTGCAACTACCGAAAATAAAATTCCTGTGCTTGGTATTACAGGTACAGGTGGTGCTGGCAAAAGTAGTTTGGTAGATGAATTGGTTCGCAGATTTGTAATAGATTTTCCAACAAAAAAAATAGGTATTATTTCTGTAGACCCAAGCAAAAGAAAAACTGGCGGTGCATTACTTGGCGATAGAATTAGAATGAATGCTATTAAAAATGAAAGAGTATATATGCGCAGCATGGCTACGCGCCAAAGCAATTTAGCACTAAGCAAATTTGTGCAAGAAGCAGTGGACATTTTAAAAGTTAGTGGCTTTGATTTAATTATATTAGAAACAAGTGGCATTGGCCAAAGCGATACCGAAATTACGGAACATAGTGATGTGTGCATGTATGTAATGACGCCTGAATATGGCGCCGCTACACAGTTGGAAAAAATTGACATGCTAGACTTTGCCGATATTATTGCTATTAATAAATTTGATAAACGCGGCAGCATGGATGCATTGCGTGATGTAAAAAAACAATACCAGCGTAATCATAAATTATTTGACCAAGATGCAGACAGCATGCCTGTGTATGGCAGCATCGCTAGTCAGTTTAACGACCCTGGTGCAAATAGTTTGTACAAAGCTTTGATGCAAAAAATTGTAGAAAAAACTGGTGATAAGCAACTAGTAACACATTTTGTAGCGCATGACGAAATGAGTGAAAAAATATTTATTATTCCACCAGCGCGCACTAGGTATTTAAGTGAGATAGCCGAAAATAATCGTAGCTATGATGCTTGGGCAAAAAAGCAAAGCAATATTGCACAGCAGTTGTTTGGTATTACCAAAACAATAGAAACAATTCGCCATCAAAAAATTGCCGATGCAGATAGATTGATCAAAGAACTGCAGGAAGTAGAAGCAAAACTGTTATTAGACTTTGACCCAAAAAACAAAGTGCTATTAGATGCTTGGCAAAACACCAAAGCCAATTATCAAAACGAGTATTTTATTTTTAAAGTACGCGACAAAGAAATAAAAATACAAACGCATTCCGAAAGTTTAAGCCATAGCCAAATACCAAAAGTAGCAGTACCAAAATTTGAGGCTTGGGGCGAAATTTTGCAATGGGCTTTACAAGAAAATTTCCCTGGCTCTTTTCCATACACCGCTGGTATTTATCCATTCAAACGCGAAGGCGAAGACCCAACCCGCATGTTTGCTGGCGAAGGAGCACCAGAGCGCACCAACAAACGTTTTCATTATGTAAGCAAGGGATTGCCTGCAGCGCGCTTGAGCACTGCATTTGATAGTGTTACTTTATACGGCAACGACCCTAACCACAGACCAGATATTTATGGGAAAGTGGGTAACAGTGGTGTAAGTGTTTGCTGCTTAGATGATGCGAAAAAATTATATAGCGGTTTTAATTTAGCAGATCCTAAAACATCTGTAAGCATGACCATCAATGGGCCTGCGAGTATTATTGCTGCATTTTTTATGAATGCAGCTATTGACCAACAATGCGAGATTTATATTAAAGCAAATGGCTTAGAGGCAGAAGTAGAAAATAAAATTGCAGCAATTTATAAAGGCAAAGAAAATCTCAGACCAATATATTTTGATAACTCTGCTGCTGAAAACGGAGCAGAACTGCCTGAAGGAAACGATGGATTAGGCTTGATGCTATTAGGCGTAACTGGCGACCAAGTGCTTCCTGCTGCTGTATACGAAAAAATAAAAGCAGATACTTTAAAACAAGTACGCGGTACTGTACAAGCAGATATTTTAAAAGAAGATCAAGCGCAAAACACTTGCATATTTAGCACAGAGTTTAGCTTACGATTGATGGGTGATGTGCAACAATATTTTATTAATAATGGCGTACGCAATTTTTATAGCGTAAGCATTAGTGGCTACCACATTGCAGAGGCTGGCGCTAACCCAATTTCGCAATTGGCATTTACACTAAGTAATGGATTTACATTTGTAGAATATTATTTAAGCAGAGGCATGCATATAGACGATTTTGCGCCTAACCTTTCTTTCTTTTTTAGCAATGGTATAGACCCAGAATATTCTGTAATAGGCAGAGTAGCGCGCCGCATTTGGGCTAAAGCTATGAAGCTAAAATATGGTGGCAACGAAAGAAGCCAAATGCTAAAATACCATATTCAAACAAGTGGCAGAAGCCTGCATGCACAAGAAATAGACTTCAACGACATTCGTACTACACTACAAGCACTTTATGCTATATATGACAATTGCAATAGCTTACATACCAACGCTTACGACGAGGCTATAACTACACCTACCGAAGAATCTGTTCGCAGAGCAATGGCTATACAGTTAATTATAAATAGAGAATTAGGATTGGCCAAAAACGAAAATCCATTGCAAGGTAGTTTTATAATAGAAGAGTTGACAGACTTGGTAGAAGCTGCTGTGCTTAGCGAGTTTGATAAAATTAGCGAAAGAGGCGGCGTGCTCGGTGCAATGGAAACCATGTATCAGCGTAGTAAAATACAAGAAGAAAGTTTGTATTACGAAACCTTGAAACACACTGGCGAATATCCTATCATTGGTGTAAATACATTTTTAAGTAGCAAGGGCAGCCCAACAGTTTTGCCGCAAGAAGTAATTCGCAGTACTACCACCGAAAAAGAAGCGCAGATAAAAACTGTAGAAGATCTTTGGGAGCGCAGTGGTGAAAATGGTGTGCAACACATCAAAGATTTACAACACAAAGCCATACTTAACGAAAACCTTTTTGCAGCATTGATGGAAGCGGTGAAATATTGTAGCCTTGGACAAATTACAAAAGGCTTGTTTGAAGTAGGTGGGCAGTATAGAAGGAGTATGTAGTCTTGGTATATTAACAGGTGTTATTTCAATTATTTGGATGCAAGAATCGATTGTTAGCATTATGCACCCAACCCAACATTTTCGCACTTGGTGCATTATATTAGCATTTGGCGCATTACATGTATTCTGTATCTATTTTTTACAATTTTGAAAAGCAGAAAATAAAATTAAATCGATAGTATAAAGTACATTTGCCTTTGTGCAAGAGCCTATCATTATTTACACCCCTACTTTATCTGCTAGGCTAGACTATATCTGCAAATTTATTTTTAGAGATGTATTGCAGGTGCCATTTGTTTTTACCTCTTCATTGGCCAAGCTAAGCAATACAACTATTCCATTTCTTAATTACAGCACCCAAGTATTACCAAATGGCTTACAAATTATACCCCATCCAATTATATTCGAAACCAATATTCAAGCACAACAAATAGAAATAGCAACCTGGAAAAACAATCCAACTTTCTTTACTACCAATGGCACTTGGATTCCTTTTGATATTTTTAGCGCCTGCTTTTATTTGATATCAAGGTACGAAGAATACTTACCACATTCGTTAGATGAATATAGCAGATTCTCGCATGCAGCATCATTAGCATTTAAAAATAATTTTTTGCATTTGCCATTAGTAGATATTTGGTGTCTTGAAATGTATACTGCATTGCAACAAGCAAATACTGCTTTACAGAAATCCCCAAAGCAATTTAATTACATTCCTACTTTTGATATAGATATGATTAGCGCCTATCAGCACAAAGGAATATTGCACAATCTTGCAGCATTAGGCAAAGAATTTTTTAGTGGCAAATGGAAAACCGCAAAACAAAGATTACTAGTATTACGTGGCAAACAAAAAGACATCTTTGCTGCTTTTGAAGAAATGATAGTTGCACACAAAAATAATGCTTCAGTGAAATATTTTTTTCTAGTAGCTGCAAAAAAATCTGCATACGATAAAAATATTTCGCCTACTCATCCTGCAATGCAATCCATCATTCAAAAAATAGCTAAACAATTTATAATAGGAATTCACCCCTCCTATCAAACAAATGAAACACCTCAATTATTAGCTTCTGAAATACATACGCTTTCTACTACATTAAACTCAGAAATTGCTATCAGTAGGCAGCACTACATCAAATTCAAATTGCCAGATACATTTGTTCATCTTGCTGCACATGGTATTTTGCAAGATTACAGTATGGGCTATGGCAGCATTAATGGTTTTAGGGCTAGCACTTGTACCGCATTCAAGTGGTTTAATTTGCAACAAAATAAAATGGTAGATTTATTGATACTTCCATTTTGTTGGATGGATGCAAATTGTGTATATGAACAAAAAATGCTTCCTGAAGAGGCATGGCAAAATTGGCAAGCATATTATGCAATTTGTAAAAAGTACAATGGTACGTTTATAGATATTTGGCACAATTTTATAATTGGCACAGACACTTTCCATAAAGAATGGGGAGATGTTTGGAGGAAAACTATTTTAAATAACTCTTAAGCAATTAAATAATTGGAATTTATCACTGCTATTTGCATAGATATGAACTTTGCAGATTATGGCAGTTCTATTTAATATGCAAATGTTTGAAGAAAACAACTACTTTTTTTCAGTATTCTCTTTCGTAAATGCTATTAATTACTGCTTTGATAGAAAGCATAAAGAAACGTGCGAAACTGCTAAATGTTATAAAAATAAACAAGAATAGCATAAGGCTATACTTGCAATAAGCCACTATATTTGCTATCATTTTCAATTACTTGAAGATTTAGTTGCATTAGATACATGCAAAAAAATTACGAAAAACAAGATGCTATGGGAAAAAATACAATTTTAATCATCATGGATGGTTGGGGACTCGGAAGAATTACATCATCTGATGCAATTCAAAATGCTAATACGCAGTTTGTTAATAGCCTTTACCAGCAATATCCCAACAGCAAATTAATCACCTGCGGAAGCCTAGTAGGCTTGCCTGATGGGCAAATGGGCAATAGCGAAGTAGGGCATTTAAACCTTGGGGCAGGCAGAATTGTATACCAAGAGCTGGAAAGGATTAATGTAGCTATTGCTAATGGAGAAATGGCAACTAACCAAAGCTTGCTAAATAGCATTAATTATGCTAAAAATAATAATAAACCACTCCATTTAATAGGCCTTATAAGTGATGGTGGTGTGCATTCGCATATCAAACACATTATGGCGTTGTGCGATATTTGTAAAGAAAATGGATTGACAGAAGTATACATTCATGCCTTTACAGATGGTAGAGATACAGACCCAAAAAGCGGTGAACATTTTATTGCCCAATTACAAGCACATCTTAATACAAGCGCAGGAAAAATAGCTAGTATTACTGGTAGGTATTACGCTATGGACAGAGATAAAAGATGGGAACGCGTAAAATTAGCTTATGATGCTATGGTACATGGCATTGGCAGTGCTTCTACCAATTTGCTGAATTCTATCCAACAGAATTACGAAAATGGGATTACAGATGAATTTTTGCAACCTATAATAGCTGTTGATGCTAATAATGTGCCAATTGCAACAATAAAAGAAGGCGATGCTGTGCTATGTTTTAATTTTAGAACAGATAGATGCCGCGAAATTACAGAAGTACTTACCCAGCAAGACTTCCCTGTACAAAACATGCAAAAATTACAGTTGCATTATACCACCATGACAGAGTACGACAAATCGTTTAACGGTGTAAATGTGATGTACACAAACGATGATTTAAAAAACACATTAGGCGAAGTAATTGCGCAAAACAAGTTGACACAATTACGTATTGCAGAAACAGAAAAATATCCGCATGTAAGTTTCTTTTTTAGTGGTGGTAGAGAAAATGAATTTGCTGGCGAAAAGAGAATTGTAGTACCAAGCCCAAAAGATGTAGCAACCTACGATTTAAAGCCAGAAATGAGTGCCAATGAAGTATGCATGCAAGTAGTAAATGAAATTAATAATCATCAGCCCAATTTTATTTGCCTAAACTTTGCAAATGCAGATATGGTAGGCCATACAGGTGTGTGGAATGCTGTAATTAAAGCTGTAGAAACTGTAGATGCCTGCGTAGAAAAAGTAGTAGAAGCCGCACTAGCCAACGATTATACAATATTCCTAACTGCAGACCATGGCAATAGCGATTATATGATAAATGAAGATGGCAGCCCTAATACTGCACATACTTTAAACTTTGTTCCATTGTTTATTATCAATAAAACCTTTACTGGCGGGGTAAAAGATGGAAAACTAGGCGACATCGCTCCTACAATCTTACAATTTATGGGTATTCCAATTCCGGCAGAAATGACTGGAGAGGTTTTGGCAATGCCATAAAAATGTCTTTTTTTCATTCCTTCCTTATTTTTAAAAATAAACGAATTATATTTGAGGATTAAGATTTGAAAAAAATAACAACTATATTATTAATTGTTTGTGTGTTTTGTAATAGTCAATCTATGTTGTTTGGCTTATTACAACAAATAAATCATTATCAGCATAGGTTTCAAACCAATGACCAAATTGTAGAACTTTTTGTTCCGTTTGCTGCATTTCAAAATAATGAAATCACATTTATACATAAAGATGAAATAGAGTGGAAAGGGAATAAATATGATATTAAAAAAATTGAATTTGTAAAAAATGGGTACAATGCAATAGCCATCCTTGATAAAAAAGAGGCTGAATTACAAAAAGACATCGATGAACATCATAAAAATAAAACAGAAAATAACAACAATAATTATCAACTATTATTTTTTCAAGCCATACCTACATTTACATTTATAAAAAACATTCTTTTTGCTGATAGTTATTATTTTGATTATCCTGAAAAAATATTGAATCAAGTAAGCTTAGTACTTACCCCACCTCCATTATGTTAATTTACAGCTTAATGTTCAAATACATTACTTTACAGATTGCATTTGATTGCAAATAAAGTAATGATTAATAAAAAAATAAAATGAAGAAAATGAAGAAAATTATATATTCAATTAGCACAATAATGTGTATTGCAAATTTTGCGCAAGCACAAATTTTAACAACATCAAATGATAGTACCAACCTACCAGAAATAGTAGTGAGTGGCAGCAAATATCCAGAGAAACAAACTAAAATTGTTCAAAAAATAGAAGTAATAAATGCCAAACAAATAGCTGCAACCAATGCACCAAACACTGGCGATATGCTACAACAAAGTGGGCAGGTGTATGTACAAAAAAGCCAACTAGGTGGCAGCAGCCCAAGTATACGTGGCTTTGAGGCCAATAGAGTATTGCTAGTAGTAGATGGCGTGCGCATGAATAATGCCATTTATCGCGGTGGACATTTACAAAATGTAATAACCGTAGACCAAAGTATGTTGGAAAATATTGAAATATTAAATGGTCCAGCAAGCACATTGTATGGTAGTGATGCATTAGGTGGTGTAATTAACTTTACTACAAAAAAAATAAAATTTGGTACTAATAGCACAAATGCATTTGCAAGATATAGCAGCGCCTGCAACGAGGGTACTATCCATGCAGATGTAATGCTTACAGAGCACAATTTTGGCTCGCTTACATCTTTAACGCTTAGCAACTTTGGCAATTTGCGCGCAGGTAGCCGCAGAGCAGATATTTGGGGTAATGTGGGTTTAAGAAACTTTACAGCTACTCAATATAACGGTAAGGATACTATAACAGCTAACCCGAATCCACAAAATCAATTAGGCTCTGCATATAGCCAAGTAGATTTGTTGCAAAAATTTGCATTTAAAGATGGTAAGTACACCACACATTTTTTTAATTTTCAATATAGCAGCTCTACAGATGTGCCACGCTACGATAGATTAACAGACATGAGCAATGGGCAATTAAAATTTGCAGAATGGTATTATGGTCCTCAAAAAAGAGGCATGCTTGCCTATAGAATGGAAGCCGTAAATATGCCACATTATTTTACAGATGCAACTTTTAATTTTAATTATCAAAACATCAGCGAAAGCCGCAATAGCAGGAGATTTGGCAATGATAATTTAATTACCAACAACGAAAAAATTAATGTAGTTGGGTTTGATGCAAATACACGCCATAAAGGAGAAACTAATGAATTTATCATTGGTGTAGATGGGCAATTTAATGATGTAAATAGTAAAGGGACCTCTACAAATATTAGAACAAATGTTTCTAGCATTGCTAATTCTAGATTCCCAGATGCAGGTAATAGTTATACTATGCTTGGTGCATATGTTCAAGACATTTACAAAGTAAGCCCTGATAGATTTACTGTAAATGCTGGATTAAGATATAATTATATCAACTTAAATTCTAGACTTTCTAATAATATGCCTTTACAATTTCCATATTCTACCATCAAACAAAATAATAATGGTATAACAGGAAATGTTGGATTAATATTTACCCCTGATGAGGAATTTGCAATTACACTTGGCTATAGTTCTGGATTTAAAGCACCGAATTTAGACGATGCTGCAAGACTGTTTGAAAGTGGAAATGGCAGCTTAGTAGTACCTAATCAAAACCTTGCGCCAGAATACGCACACAATATAGATTTTGGTGTTAGATATAACGAAGACAATAAAATTGTATTATCTGGT
This sequence comes from uncultured bacterium, assembly GCA_903921675.1. Classification (GTDB taxonomy): domain Bacteria; phylum Bacteroidota; class Bacteroidia; order Chitinophagales; family Chitinophagaceae; genus CAIXQW01. The sequence continues at coordinate 10,737 of CAIXQW010000077.1, forward strand.
AATTTATTTTATACATCATTATTCAATGCTATTGTGATGGATAGATACACTTACAATGGCGATGATAGTACTTTGTTTTATGGCACAAAAATGCCAATCGTTGCATTGCAAAATAGTGCATCTGCAAAAATTTATGGCTTTGCAGGTAATGCTAAAATAAACTTGACAGACGAATTAATAGCGTGTGGATCTGTAACATATACAGCTGGCAGATACGATGCTGTTGGGACTAAAGATAATGGGCTTGCAGTAGTACCTATGGATCATATTCCACCAGTATTTGGCAGACTAGGTTTACAATATTTACAACCGAAATATAACTTAGAAGTGTATAGTTTATTTAATGGAAGAAAAGCTTTGTCTGACTACAATCCATTGCCAGCAAGCGAAGATAATTTACAATATGCTATTGCAGGATATGGCACACCGGGTTGGATAACGTTAAATGTAAAAGGCACTTATGCTATCAATCCAAGATGGACATTACAAGGTGGTGTAGAAAATATTTTTGATACACATTATCGTACTTTTGCTAGTGGCATTAGTGCACCTGGAGTAAATGCAATTTTAGCATTGCGTTTGAAAATGTAATCACACTATTTAGTTTTAATCTTAAAAAAAAGACCATTCTATATCTAGATTGGTCTTTTTTTATTTAGCCTTAAACACATCATGCTCTATACTCATACCATCTGCAATATGTATGGTTTGTATGCCCATAGATTTTGCAACTGCAATATGCTGTGGGCTATCATCTATAAACAAAGTTTCTGCAGGGTTTAATTGATGATTATCCAAAATCAATTGCCAAGCTTTTGGGTCTGGTTTGCGCAGCCCTATATGATGGCTCAAATAAATTTTATCAAAAAAAACACCAATGGTCGGTATACCATGCTGCTGCATCAATAATTGATTGTAACATCTTTCGTGAATTACATTTGTATTGCTCAACAAGTACATATTGTAATGCAATTGTAGCTGTTGCAAAATTTGCAATCTGCGAATTGGGAAATCTAAAATGATAGCATTCCATGCATCAATAACTTGCTGTGTGCTAGTGCCAGCATTGCATTTTTCTTTTAAGTATTCTATAAAGGTATATTCATCTACTTTGCCTGTTTCTATATCATCTGCCATTGTGTTTTGGCTTTGTTTAGAAAAAATATTTTTAAAGTCTGCAATACCTAACTTTTCGAATGCTGCAGCTGTTTCTTCGTAGCTAATATTTAAAATTACGTTTCCTAAATCAAAAATAATATGTTTCACTCCTTGCATGGGCTGCAATTTACATTGTGCAATTTGCAAACCGCAATTTTAAATATCGATTAACAATAGTAATTTTGAAAAAATAAATATCCAATGACAATCAAAGCCAACTATGTAGATATTTTAAATAGAAATATTTTTGCTGCATCTATTATAATCGAAAATAATAAAATACAATCTATTCAGCCAATTAATGAAACATGCGATACATACATTTTACCAGGCTTTATAGATGCACATATACATATAGAAAGCAGCATGCTATTGCCTAGCGAATTTGCACGTATTGCTGTGCAGCATGGCAGCGTAGCCACCATTAGCGACCCGCATGAAATAGCTAATGTATGCGGTATAGAAGGCGTGCAATACATGATAGACAATGGCAAGAAAGTTCCGTTTCATTTTCATTTTGGTGCACCAAGTTGCGTGCCTGCTACAGCATTCGAAACAGCAGGTGCGACTATAGATAGCACAGCCATAGAATTATTATTGCAGAACAAAGATATCTACTACCTCAGCGAAATGATGAATTACCCTGGCGTACTTTTTAAAGATACAGAGGTAATGCGAAAAATTGAATTAGCGAAACAATACAATAAACCTATTGATGGGCATGCGCCTGGCTTGATGGGCAGTGATGCTATTACTTATATTAATGCAGGCATTACTACAGACCATGAATGTTTTACGCAAGAAGAAGCTGCGCATAAATTACAGCATGGCATGAAAATATTGATAAGAGAAGGAAGCGCTGCAAAAAATTTTAATGCATTACAGCCATTAATAAAAGAGCATTACACAAACATGATGTTTTGTTGCGATGACAAACATCCAGATGAATTATTATTACATCACATTAATCATCATGTGCGTATGGCGGTGGCGCTAGGCAATGACGTATTTGCTATACTACAAATGGCATGCATCAATCCTGTTCAACATTATAAAATGAAAGTAGGCTTATTACAATTAGGCGATGCGGCGGATTGTATTTTGGTAAATAATTTACAAGAATTTAAAGTATTAAAAACTATCATTGCAGGACAGGTGGTATTTGAAGATGGCAAAGTACACATGCCAGTTGTAGAGGAAAAAATTATTAATCAATTTAATTGCAGCAAAAAAAGTAGTGCCGAATTTGGGGTGCCTTACCAGCAACAAACACAAATAAAAGTAATAGAAGCTTTAGAAGGACAACTAATTACAAAAACATTTTTAGCAACCCCAAAAGTAGTAAATGGTAATATTGTAAGCGATGTAGAAAACGATGTGCTGCAAATTGCAGTAGTTAACAGATACAATGATGCGCCAACTGCAAGTGGATTTATTAAAAACTTTGGGTTGCAAAAAGGAGCCATTGCAAGTACTGTAGCGCATGATTGTCACAACATCATAGTGATAGGTACAAATGCAGAAGAAATGGCAGCAGCAGCAAATGCATTAATAGATGCAAAAGGAGGAATTTGTGTGGTATCTGACAATGAAACAAATACACTGCCATTGCCAATTGGCGGCATCATGAGCAATCTTTCTGGCATAGCAATTGGCAAACAATATCAGACAATAGATGCAAAAGCAAAAGCGCTAGGATGCAAGCTGAATACACCTTTTATGACGATGAGCTTTATGGCATTACTAGTAATACCACAACTTAAAATGAGCGACAAAGGATTGTTTGATGGAGATAAATTTGAATTTGTAGATTTGTAACTTTTACTAAAACTTCAGCAAAGACGCTAACATATTTTCTTTAAAATAAGTTGCAGAAATTCTATTTGCCTCATTCAATATTTTATTGATAGGTATATAATTTTTAATATATGCAGATGTAATTTTATCGGCTTCTATTTGATTGCTTAAATGAATATTGGCATAGGCAATTGCTAAAGCATTTTGCGTAAGTCCTTGATCTTTTAATTTACCCAATCTGTCTATCATCCAGCTTAGTGCATAGAATGCATTTTTATTTAACAACACCACGCTTTTTAATTTGCCTTTGGCAGGTAGTTTATTAAATGGAGATGTAATAATATCTTTGGTTAAATATTTTTTGTATTTAGCTACAGTAGTTTTAGGGTTTTGCAATTGTACCTTTCCATTTAATGCTTGCGGCAAAATACTCAACCAACGCAACTTTCTACGCAGCTCATGCACTTGCTCTTCTACACTTGTAAAACCCCCATCATTTTCATCCATCCACAGGTTTAGCTTATCAATTTGTACCGAATAATAAGAGCGAATAGCCAATGTAGCTCTTTCGTCATCCATCCAATCTGCACTAGCTACTTTTTCTTTCATTTTTTCGAACCCTGCATTTTTTTGATAAAAGCTATCTGCCAAATATGCATTTAATGCATCGGAAGTATTTTCTACTTCTTCTTCAAAATAAGCAATGATATCTTTAGGTATATTTTTATTTTGTTGGCAATATGTAAGCATTGCTACAAAATAATCAACAGCGCCAAGGCTATCTTCTAATCGCTTCAATACATCTTGCATTTTAGTAAAGCGTTTTTTGTTGTGCATGGTTTTGTACATACGCGCCAAACCTTCTAACATAAATACAGTGGTTCTTGCATTGTTTTTGTACAACCACATTGCAGGATTTTTTTGCTTTGCAGATTTAGATAATAAATTTTCTAAAGTAACGATATATTGATTGTAGGATTGTAGAGTGCTAGACATTTTAAATATATTTTTGGAATGTAAAAGTACAGAAAGTTACACCAATACAATTTACTTTTAATGATAAAATAGCATAGCGCTTTATTTGGAATATGCCTGCACATTAGCTGCCAGCAAGGTTTGCTTAAATAATGCTACAACAGAGTCAACATTGATAGCTGTAGAATACTTTATATAATATTGATAGCGCGCAGGATGCTTTGCTATTCTTACTTTGTTGCAATAATCAATACCTAACTGTCTATTAATACTATCAATAATTTTGTTGCCAATTCTGCCACAGGGTAGGCAAGCTTTATTGATGTTTTTTATTTCGGTTTTTAATTGAAATTGAATATCAAATTTTGAGGAAGAGGATTGAGAATAAATAGCTGTAGGAAAAACAAAAGCGAGAATAAAAACAAGTTTAATTAATGTTTTCATTCTCGCAATTAATAATATTTTAAATTTAAAACTCACAATTCAATGGCGTTCTTGGAAAAGGAATCACATCTCTAATATTTCCCATACCAGTTACAAATTGCACTAGACGCTCAAAGCCGAGCCCAAAGCCAGCATGAGGGCAAGCACCAAAGCGGCGAGTATCTAAGTACCAAAACATTTCCTCTGTAGGAATATGCATTTCTTTCATACGTGTTTCTAATTTATCCAATCTTTCTTCGCGTTGGCTACCTCCAATAATTTCGCCAATCCCTGGCGCTAAAATATCCATTGCAGCTACGGTTTTTCCATCATCATTTTGGCGCATATAAAACGCCTTTATATCTTTTGGATAATTGATAACGATTACTGGTTTTTTAAAATGTTTTTCTACTAAATATCTTTCATGCTCGCTTTGCAAATCTATCCCCCATTGTACATCGTACTGAAATTTTTTCTTTTTGTATGCCGGAGAATCTAATAATATCTGAATAGCATCTGTATAGGTAATTCTTTCAAAATTATTGTTTAATACAAATTCTAATTTTTCTTTTAAGTTCAATTCGCTTCTTTCTGCTTGCGGCTTTTGTTTTTCTTCGTCTAGCAAGCGTTGCGTTAAAGTATCAATATCATCTGGGTGTTTATCCATTGCATATTTTATTACATACTTCAGCATGTCTTCTGCAAGATTCATATCGTCTGTAATATCTGCAAATGCAATTTCTGGCTCTATCATCCAAAACTCTGCAAGATGGCGTGTGGTATTGCTATTCTCCGCCCGGAAAGTTGGCCCAAAGGTATACACATCACTTAAAGCCATGGCTCCAAGCTCTGCCTCTAACTGCCCACTTACAGTAAGATTGGCACTTCTGCCAAAAAAATCTTGGGAAAAATCTGCTTCTCCATTTTCTGTTTTTGGTACATTATTTACATCTAATGTAGTAACGCGAAACATTTCTCCTGCACCTTCTGCATCGCTAGCACTAATAATAGGTGAATGCAAATACACAAAATCTCGCTCCTGAAAAAACTGATGAATGCCAAACGCCAATGCATTGCGCAAACGAAACACACTACCAAATGTATTGGTGCGAAAACGCAAATGTGCAATCTCGCGCAAATAGTCTAGGCTAGGTTTATTTTTTAATTGCAATGGATATTTTTCCGCATCGCAATCACCAATTATTTCAATCGCATCTGCTTGTAACTCTAAAGATTGACCTTTGCCTTGGCTAGCTACAATTTTACCTGTAGCACTTATTGCTGCACCTGTTGTGATTCTTTTTAACAAAGCATCATCATACTTAGTAAAATCTATTACTACTTGTAAATTTAAATTTGTGCTGCCATCATTTACAGCTATAAATGTATTATTTCTAAAACTACGCACCCATCCTTTGACGGTAAAATCGTAATCTACTTCTGTACTATTTAAAATTTGTTTAATTCTTTTTCTTGTGCTCATATACTTGCTATTGTAGTAATTATTAAGATGCGCAAAGGTAAGAAAATAGTGGGGAGTAGCAAGGATGGGCATATCTATATTACAAAATAAAATATTAGATCATAAATAGCTTTCCTTTGATTTGTAGGACTTATTTTTGCCATCTTAGTATAATGCAAAATTTATCCCAACAACAACGATTATTATTAAAATTGAGTCCGCAACAAATTCAGTTAATGAAGCTATTGCAGATTCCTACAGCATTGTTAGATGTAAGAATCAAAGAAGAAATTGAAGAAAATCCAGCTTTAGAAGAAGACAAAGACGAATTGCCGGAAGATGATTTAAACGAAATTTTGAATGAAAGAGAGGAGGAGGAGGATGATTATTTAAATGAAGAAAGTGGCGTAGATGATTTGGACAATTTAAAATTAGAAGATTATATCAGAGAAGGCGATGATGCTGAAGCGGATTACAACTTCAAAAACGACCCTTACAATCCTGACAATGAAGACACAGGCGATAGAAATACGCCACGCTTAGAAACTTCATTTTATGAAGTATTAATCAATCAACTAGGCATGGCAGATTTGCAAGGTGATGAATTAATGATAGCAGAACAAATTATTGGCAGCATTGATGAGGATGGCTACCTGCGCAGAGAAATGGATAGTATCATTGATGATTTGAGTTTTAGACAAAATATTATAACAGATGAAAAAACTGTAAAAAAAATAATTGCAATTATTCAAGAATTTGAACCTGCTGGTGTGTGTGCAAAAGATTTACAAGAATGTTTATTGCTTCAATTAGAAAGAATTTCTGCAAAGCAAACTTTGCAAAACAATGCTATAAAAATTATTAAGAAATACTTTGATGAATTTAGCAAAAAACATTATGTAAAAATTCAAAGAAGTATGAACTTGCGTGATGAAGAGTTGAAAGAAATAATTCATTTAATAACCAAGCTAAATCCTAAGCCTGGCGCTGGCTACGAAAGTGAGAACAAAGCAAGTACTTTTGTAATACCCGATTTTTATATAGAAAATAATAATGGCGATTTGCGTCTAACCTTGAATGGAAAAAACGCACCTGAGTTACGTATAAGTAGCAACTACAGAGACATGCTACGTGATTATGAGAAAACAAAATATAAGGACCCACGACAAAAAGAAGCTGTATTATTTTTAAAACA
>CAIXQW010000078.1 GCA_903921675.1 uncultured bacterium
AATGTTAGTGCCAAATTGTTCTGCAGCCATACTTACAAACAAGGCCCAAAAACCAGTAGCAAAGCCTAATGCAAATGCCATTGTATAAAACATAGTGCCAGACATACCCACAGCTTTCAAATAAATTAAAATTAAAATTGCTGACAATCCTAAATATGTAAACACTACTTTGCGTCTGCTTCTCCAAGTTTGGCTTAACCATCCACTAATTACATCTCCAACACTTAAACCAATATAGCTGTACATAATCACATCTCCTTTATTTATTTCGCCAGCTATATGTAAATTAACCCAATACTGGTCGCAAAATTTTATACAAACTCCTATCACAAACCACACTGGCAGGCCTACCAAAATGCTTGCAATGTATTTTTTAAAAATATTTTTTTCTTTAAACAGCATTAAAAAATTGCCCTTAGATACATGGCTTTCTTTTAGCTTGGCAAACATGCCACTTTCAAAAGTGCCAACACGTAATAACAATAGCAGCAAACCTAATACACCGCCAATAATGTAGCAATACTGCCAATTTGCAAATTTATGGGTAATGTTGCCAAATACAGCACCAAGTGCGCCTGCGCTTACTACCACCATGGTACCCCAACCTCTTTTTTCTTTATCTATTATTTCGCTTATTAATGTAATAGCAGCCCCTAATTCGCCGCTTAATCCAAAGCCAGCTATCAAGCGAATAGCTTTGTATTGATTAATATCTACAACAAAAGCATTGGCAATATTGGCCAATGAATAAATAAGAATGCTTGAAAATAAAACACTTTTTCTACCTAGTTTGTCTCCCGCAATGCCAAATACCAACCCTCCTAGCAACATTCCTCCCATCTGCCAAAGAAAAAGTTCTTTATCTAAAACTTTTACTACACTTTCTGGCAAATGCAATCCATCCACTAAAGATTCTTTGCCTATTAAATTAAACAATTGTAAATCATAAATATCTACAAAATAGCCAAGTGCTGCAACAATTACTGGCATACTAAATATTACATTTTTATTAGAACTGGATTGTAATAAAGACATTTTTAATATTTACATTTTTGGAATTACATTGGAAGATTATTGGAGAATAAAAATTAATCTTTTACATTTTAGATTTCCTCTTGCTCTTCTTCGTGTTTTGCCTTGCGAGTTTCTTTTATAAATTTATAAATAACTGGAGCAGTGGTTACTATTATAATACCTAGAGCAATTTTTTCAATATGGTGTTTTAAGTCTATTTGAAATTTATCCCAAATCAATGTTTGCAAAAATTTGCCAGCTAGCATCATACTAAATACCCAAGCAAATGCACCAATTATACTATCCTTAACGAATTTCTTATAATCTACTTGTACAATACCTGCAACAATTGGAGCAAATGTTCTTACAATTGGTACAAACCTTCCAAGTATAATTGCAGTAGAGCCATTTTCATTGAAAAATTTTTGTGCAGTTTTCAGATACTTTTTCTTAAAGAAGAAGGAATCTTTTCTAGTATACAAAAGAGGCCCACCTTGTTTCCCAAACCAATATCCAACAATGTTACCAATTACAGCGGCTATTGATATTACAAACATTACAATTAAATAATGCGCACCAAAAAAACTCTCTCCAAATTGAGTAGCATAAATTCCAGCAACAAAAAGTAAAGAGTCACCCGGAAGAAAGAAACCTGCAAATAAACCTGTTTCAGCAAAAATTATAAACATTAATAGATAGATTCCTCCATGCTGAATAATCCAATCTACTAACAGACTAACAAATTCTTTTTCTCCAAAGTGTTTAAAAATTTCTAACATGGCAACTTATACTTATTTGCATGTAAGATGCATAAACTTTTTTAATTAACGTAAATTAGTAAAATAATATTTGTAAAAAATATTAATGATATTTCAATTCGCCTTCCCATTTGCTAACTACACTGGTAGCTAAAGCATTACCGAGTACATTGGTTGTGCTGCGAAACATATCGCAAAAATGATCAACAGGCAATATTAAAGCAATACCCTCTGGCGGCACGCCGAACATAGCCAAAGTGGCTGTAACCACTACTAGGCTTGCTCTTGGCACACCAGCCACCCCTTTACTGGTAAGCATTAATACCAAAAGCATTGTAAACTGTTGACTAAGACTCATTGAAACGCCATAAGCTTGCGCAATAGCTACACTTGCAAAAGTCATATACATCATACTTCCATCCAGGTTAAAGCTATACCCCAATGGTAAAATAAATGATACAATTCTATTGCTACACCCAAAGCGTTCCAATTCTTCTGTCATTTTTGGAAAAACAGCTTCGCTACTTGTAGTGCTAAATGCGATAATTAATGGCTGCACAATTCTTTTTAATAAATGAGTTAATCTGCTCTTTAAAAATAAAAATCCTGCTAATAGTAAAATTACCCATAACACAATAATGCCTAATAAAAACGACCCAAAATAGGCTCCATAAAACTTAGATATGCTGCTTATATCTTTTGTAGCAAATACAGCTGCTATTGCACCAAACACCCCCAATGGTGCAAAGTTCATTACATAAGTTACCATCTTTAAAATAATATGGCTAACTGCATCTAAGGCTTTGATGACAGGCTTAGAAATTTCTTGCATACCAGCAGCTGCTACACCAAAGAAAATACTAAAAATTACTAATTGCAAAATTTCGTTTTCAGCCATTGCTTTCACAACACTTTTGGGCACTACATGTTCTACAAACTTTTCTAAACTAAATTCAGAAGTTTTACCAATTAAATCTGCTGCACCTTTTGTATCTGCTTGGCTTAAATCTATATAAGTACCCGGATGAAAAGTATTAACAATCAATAGACCTAAACATAAGCTTACCAAACTAGCACTTATAAACCAAAGCATGGCCTTGCCGCCAATTCTGCCGACTGCTTTTAAATCGCCAAGTTTTGCAATACCTACCACTAATGTGCAAAACACCAAAGGCGCTATTATCATTTGCACCAATAAAATAAATATTTTGGATAAAAGTTTTATTTTTTCGGCAAAGGATGCAATAAATTCTGGTGAGGCATTTTGATGCACTGCAATACCAAGTATTGCTCCAGCAATCATTGCAATAAAAATAAATAGTGTAAACCGCAGGTTTTTATTCATGTAAAAATTTTGAAATGTAATTTACTTATGCTTTTTCTTCCCAAACCTGGACCAATTGAATGATGGTATCCACAGCTTTATTCATGTCTTGCACACTTACATATTCGTGCTTACTATGTATAGCCATTTCTCCGGTAAACAAATTAGGACAAGGCAAACCCATAAAGCTCAAACGGCTTCCATCTGTGCCTCCTCGTACCAACATTGTTTCGGGTTGCACTCCAGCACGCGTCATTGCTTCTGCAGCATAAGCCATTACTTGCGGGTGTTGATCTAGTATTTCGCGCATATTTCTGTACTGCTCTTTTACTACAAAATCGGCATGCGCTTTAGGATGATTTTGTAATACTTCCTCTAAAATTGCTTTCAATTTATCTTCATGCGCTTTTAAGTTTGCGGTTATAAAATCTCTAATTATAAATTGCATGGTTACTTTTTCGGCAATCCCTTCCATATGTATTGGGTGCACATAACCTTGTTTATCTTCTGTAGTTTCTGGGCTCCACTCTTCTTTTGGCAATGCATCTATAAACTCGCTTGCAATTTTTAAGGCATTTACCATTTTGCCTTTGGCATAGCCAGGATGCGCACTAACGCCATGTATAGTAATGGTTACACCATCAGCACTAAAAGTATCGCCTTCTAAAGCACCTCTTTCTCCTCCATCCAAAGTATAACCAAAATCTGCATCTAGCTTTTTCATATCTAGCATTTCTACACCACGGCCTACTTCTTCATCGGGTGTAAATAATACTCTAATTCTGCCATGTTGTATTTCTGGATGCGTAATTAAATAGTTGGTAGCATCCATAATAATTGCAACACCAGCTTTATCATCTGCACCTAATAATGTAGTGCCACTAGCTGTAATTAAATCATCGCCAATGCGGCTTTGTAAATATTCGTAATCTTCTTTTTTTATAATTTGTGTGGTATCGTCTGGCAATACAATATCGCTACCATCCCATGCCTTATGTAAAATAGGTTTTACGTTTGTTCCACTGCAATCTGGCGCAGTATCCATATGGCTGCAAAAGCATAATGTTGGAATATTTTCTTTGCCACTAGTAGCTGGAATTGTTCCAAATACATACCCATGTTCATCTATGTAAGCATCTGTAATACCAATTGCGATAAGCTCTTGTACCAAAATTTTACCTAAATCTTTTTGTTTTTCTGTACTTGGGAAACATGTTGCATGTGGATCGCTTTGTGTATCTACCTGCACATAGCGCATAAATCTCTCTGCTGTGGAATATTGATAACTCATATAGCGCAAAAGTAATGGTTTTTTTGCTTTCCTTTGTAATATGAAAGAATGGGATATTCACCATATAATGCTTAGAGAAATTATCACTGTGACTTTTGCATTATTTGCAGTAATAGATATGCTAGGTAGCATTCCAATTTTAATTTCTTTAAAAAATAAAATGGGCGGCATTAGTGCTATGCGTGCTACTTTAGTAAGCGGTGCATTGATTCTTGGTTTCTTTTTTGCTGGAGAAATGTTTTTGCATATACTTGGATTGGATATTCCTAGTTTTGCCATTGCAGGCAGTATTGTATTATTTATATTGGCTTTAGAAATGATTCTGGGTTTAGAATTTTTTAAAGCGGATACAAATGCAAAAGCAGGAAGCATTGTACCCATTGCGTTTCCAATAATAGCTGGTAGTGGCACACTTACTACTATTATGAGTATTAAAAGTGTTTATCATTCATACAATATTTTGATTGGTATTGCTATTAATTTGGTGATTATCTATTTAATATTAAAAAGTTTAAATTATTTAGAAAGGCTTTTAGGGCCAAGTGGCATTTTGGTAATTCGAAAATTTTTTGGTGTTATTTTATTGGCAATTGCAGTAAAAATTCTTAAAAATAATTTAATAGTTAGTCCAATAGGAATTTGATATTGAGTTTACTGATTTGTAATAACTATCACCAAATTGTTATTTTACCTATTCATTACAATTGTGTACTCATTATTTATTAATTTAGCAAACATTATAAGGCGAAATATCGTCTAAATTTTTATATATGAAAAAGTTAATCGTAATATTATTTTCTATTTTTTCTTTTGTACTTTCAAGTAA
>CAIXQW010000079.1 GCA_903921675.1 uncultured bacterium
CTCAAATAAGCTGTCAGAACAATAAATATTGCACGACGCTTCTTTTAAAAACCCAATTAGAGTTATATCCATTTCTGCGGCTAAAGAAACCGCTAAAGAAGATGGTGCACCAATTGCACAAACTATTGGCAAATGCGCCATTGCTGCTTTTTGCACCAATTCAAAGCTAGCCCTACCACTAAGTAATAAAATATTTTGTTGCAATGGTAAATGGTTGTTTAAAAAATTCCACCCAATTAATTTATCTAAAGCATTGTGCCTGCCTACATCTTCAAATAGTGCAATAGAATTACCTGCCATATCAAACAAAGCTGCAGCATGTATTCCGCCAGTGCTTTGAAAAGCTGATTGATGCGTGTTTAATTTATTTTTTACATTTAAAATGGTTGGTATAGGCACAGAAACTTTCTGCGGATAAACTGCTGAAGAAGGTATTGTTTGAATAGCTTCAATAGATGCTTTGCCACATACACCACAGCTGCTAGTTGTGTAAAAATTTCTTTCTGTATTTTTAATATTCAATTGAAAATTTCCGGTAATAAAAACACAAATTTTGTTCTCTCCTTTTTTCTCTATTTTTTCTATTTGGGTTGTAGTATCAATAATATTTTCTGTAAATAAAAAACCAATTGCCAACTCTTCATCATACCCAGGAGTACGCATGGTTACAGCAATTATTTTGAACACCAATTGCTGATTTTGTAGATAAGCAATACTTATTTCCAAAGGTTCTTCTATAGCTACATCATCTGCAACAGTTATGCAATTTTCATTTTTATATTTTAGAATTGGTATAGATGTTATTTGTAAACTCATGCTAATAATTTTTGTATGGCTTGATATTGTTCAGGTGTATCTATACTTTGTAAAACTTGGCTATTGGCCACAGTAATTTTTTGCACATTATTTTGTTGTAATATTTTTTGTAAAGAAGTTTGTTGCCCTGCAAATTCTTTTACAAATGTAGATAGAAATGCAGAAGTATACACTCCAATAAATGGTTCATAAAAATTAGTATCTGTATTGTAATACACGTACGATTCTTTAGTATTTGCAAAGCAACTCATCAACCCTTCAATATGGCTATTACTAATTAGTGGATAGTCAATAGCCACCACTAGCCAATCACTTTTATATTGTTCGAATGCAGTAAGCAAAGCCGCCATTGGTCCTGCATTGCTATAAATTGGATTATCTATAATCTTTGGTAATGGTATATTATTATTTTCTGTATGCAAACTAATAAATGTTTCACTGCAAAATGATTGAAGCATATTGTAAACATATTGGTATTGCGGCATTCTATGATATTGAAGCATTGCTTTATCTTGCTGCATTCGTGTAGATTTTCCACCAGCAATTACTAATCCATTCATAAGTCAAAGTGGTTTTTAAATTGTTGCACATTCAAAATTGTAGCATGCTGTATACTATATTTAGCTATGCATTTTTCTAAAAGATAATCTCTAATTACCAATACAATTGTTTTATTAGTTATGCTATTTATTTTTTCAATAAATAAATGAAGCGCTGGTTCAAAGCCTTTGTCTGCTAACTCTAACTTTCCAATTTCGTCTATTATAATTATATCATTTGATGTGGAATGTAGTTGCGCCAAAATAGAATGTGCTTTATTAAATACAGCATTTTCAAAAATAAATTTCCCGATTATTACATCATCTATTTTATCTGCTATGGTTTTCTGAAAAGCAAATGATTCATTTTTTTCTATATCTACAAACACACGCAGTTGATTGATGTCTGGTGTAAGAAATCCAGCAACAGATGTTTGGCTATTACACAATAATTGCAAAGCAGAAGTTTTACCACTTTGTATAGCATCTGATAGTATAAAAATATTATTTGCAGTCATCTATATTTAAAGTTATTACCATCAATCCCAATAAAAATTCCTTCCACTTTTTGAAACCTTTGTATTGGCTAGCTACCTCTGCATACAATGGCCTAACCATAATTGCAATACTTGGCAATAGTGCATTTACAGAAGCATACATACTATTATTACTGCTATATTTGTTGCTCCATTTTACAATTTGCTGCTGCCAAATAGGCAATATAAATATTTGCCAAATAGCTAATATGCTAATGGTACGTAGTAAATAAATAAAAGCTGTACTTATGCCTTTTTGCATTGGTAGAAAAAAACTAATAATGCCTGCTGCTATTAAAATATATACTGCAATTCTCCATTTACTTTTTTGTTTTTTTTCTGTAGTAATTTCTTCAAATGCTGTTGTTTGTATATGTTGGTACTTTAATTTTCTATTTGCTAATTGATTTGGTAATACTTGCATCCAAATAGCTAAAATTATTCCCCAAATAAAAAATATACCTAGGTATAAAAATATCAACCAAAAGCTGTAAGAGGTAGTGCTTGTGTAATGAAATGTTTCTGCTACAGATTTGCCTAAACCATCTACGCCTTGCCAAAAAGATTTGCCTAAAAATAGCGTCATGACTAATAATTTTTGTGCAGCACTTTCTAGCATGGCTATAGTGGCAAATAAAAAATGAATGATAAAATTATTTTTTTTAATGCTATACAAAGCTGCCCCTAGCAAACCCTGAAAACCGACTGCCAAATATGCAAATGGGCTAGTAGCAGGATTTACAGCAGCTTTTATTGCCAATACAATTAATGTAGCTTGTACAATTTTTGCAAATGGCTTACCATAGCACATTGCCAATAAACTAATAATTAAAACAGCAAATCCACCTAAAACAATTCCTGTAAAAGGCAAATGCAATGCATGTAAAAAACCACCTAGCCCAGCTTCTACAAAAGCCCATAATGCAGTTAGCGCAATAAATGTTTTTTGATTGTTCAAAGTAATCAAAAATAATACTTAGTGCTTAGTAAAGCAAATTCTTAATTTATGTCAAGGGCTAACAATTAAAAATAGAATTACCTTGCATTAAATAATTTTAATAATAACAACTATTATGAACAACAACAGCCGTAGAAGTTTTTTAGGAAAATTTTCTGTAAGTGTATTATCAGCACTTGGCATTGCCAATTCTAATTTTGCAAAAACAATCATCAATAATGCTAACAACAACGATATGCCTACTATTTTGAATATTAAACCCATGGGCTTTACATGGGAATGCATAGACCCATTTATTTTTTGTGCGCATCACGAAGATTATTTTCCGGCAGGTAATGCAGAGATGGGACCAACCACCAACTTAGATGGTAGACATTTAGGCGACGACTTTATTATTAAAGATGGTTTTAGAATGTATCATGGTAAAAAAGTTCCTGGCTTTCCTGGTCATCCGCATCGTGGATTTGAAACCGTAACCATTGTTCGCAAAGGCACAGTAGACCATAGCGATAGCCTTGGCGCTAGTGGCAGATATGGCGATGGCGATGTGCAATGGATGACAGCAGGCAAAGGTGTGCAGCATTCCGAAATGTTTCCGTTGATTCATCAAAATAAAGAAAATACATTAGAGCTTTTTCAAATATGGTTAAACTTACCAAAGCAAAATAAAATGGTAGAGCCGCATTTTAAAATGATGTGGGGAAGCCAAATGCCAAAACACAATTACACAGATAGCAATGGCAAAACATCTTATGTAGAAGTAATTGCTGGCTCTTATGCCAAGCACAATGCACCTGCTCCACCACCAAATTCTTGGGCTGCAAGTGCAGCCAACGAAGTGCTTATTTTAAATATAAAAATGGAAGCCAATGCTAGCATCGCATTACCTAAAGCTAGCGAAGGTGTGAATAGAACTATTTATTTTTATGAAGGCACACAATTAAAAATAGAAGATGGTATTGTGAATCATTATCAACAAGCACAAGTAAAAGCAGATGTAGAAATTACATTGCAAAACGGTAATGATGCAGCTAGTATTTTAATATTGCAAGGCAAACCAATCAGCGAACCTGTGATGCAATACGGCCCCTTTGTAATGAACACCAAAGAAGAAATTAATCAAGCCTTTGAAGATTATCACGCTACACAATTTGGTGGTTGGCCATGGAGCCGCTACGACAATGTGCACCCAAGAGAAGCAGGCAGATTTGCAAAGCATGCTGATGGGAGAATGGAAAAAGGAGTGTAAGAAAATTATCAAATAAAAAAAATCTCGTAAAATATTTTACGAGATTTTTTTTATACTTTTTTTTAAATTACATGCTAACTCAAACCACTAATCTTGCCATCATTATCTATATCCATGTGCTCGCTAGCAGGCACAGCAGGTAAGCCTGGCATGCGCATCATATCGCCAAGTATCGGTATTATAAATCCTGCACCGGCAGCAAATTCAAATTCGCGCACATGGATGGTAAAGCCTGTTGGTCTGCCTACAACAGTTTCTTTATCGCTTAAACTTTTTTGCGTTTTAGCCATACACACTGGCAAAGCATCGTAGCCCAAAGTTTTAATTGTTTTTAGTTGAGTGCGCGCTTTGCTACTATACTCCACTCCAGCAGCGCCATAAATTTCTGTAGCTATTGTATTAATTTTTTCTTCTACAGTTTTGTTCCAATCATACAAAGGTTTAAAATGATTCACGCCACTTTCTATTACAGCTATCACAGCTTGTGCAAGGTCTGTAGTGCCATCGCCACCTTTGGAAAATCCATCACTAACTACTGCTTTTACACCTAATGCAGCACACTTGCTTTGTACAAATTCTAATTCTTCGGCAGTATCTGTAGGAAAATGATTTAAGGCTACAACCGGTGTAATGCCAAACTTTTTACAGTTCTCAATATGCTTCTCTAAATTTTCGAATCCCTTTGCTACTTTGTCTATACTAGCAGTATTGTACTCTTCTTTTTTTGCACCACCATGATGACGCAATGCGCGAATAGTAGCTACCAACACAATTGCATTTGGTGCTAGCCCTGCATAACCACATTTAATATTCATGAATTTTTCTGCGCCAAGGTCTGCACCAAAGCCTGCTTCTGTTACCACATAATCGCCAAGGCTTAAGCCCATTTTAGTTGCCAAAATTGTATTAGTGCCTTGTGCAATATTTGCAAATGGTCCACCATGTAATATAGCAGGATTGCCTTCTAGGGTTTGCACCAAATTTGGTTGGATGGCATCCTTCAACAACAAAGCCATTGCGCCATGTGCCTTTAGGTCGCGAGCATAAATTGGTTTTTTATCAAATGTAAATCCTACAAAAATATTACCTAATCTGTTTTTTAAATCGTCTATATTTTTACTCATGCATAGTATAGCCATTACTTCGCTAGCAGGTGTAATATTAAAACCATCTTCGCGAGGAATACCATTACTAGTACCGCCAAGCCCAATTGTAATTTGACGAAGGCTTCTATCATTCATATCCATCACGCGCTTCCATTTAATAGTACGTGGGTCGATATTTAAATTACCTTCTTTGTTTTGTAAATTATTGTCTATTAATGCAGCCAATAAATTGTTAGCTTTTTCTATGGCAGCAAAGTCGCCAGTAAAATGCAAATTAATATCTTCCATAGGAATCACTTGGCTATAGCCACCACCTGCTGCACCACCTTTGATGCCAAACACTGGACCAAGACTAGGCTCGCGCAAAACCACAATTGCTTTTTTACCAATTTTATTTAAGCCTTCATTTAGGCCAATGCTTACTGTTGTTTTTCCTTCGCCAGCGGGTGTAGGATTAATAGCAGAAACCAAAATTAATTTTGCTTTTTTTACCTTTTCATCGTCTATCAAATGTAGCGGAAGCTTGGCTTTGTTTTTTCCGTAATACTGCAAATCATCTTCTGTAATGCCAATTTTAGCAGCAATGATTTTGATGTGTTGGATAGTAGCAGCTTGTGCAATTTCTAAATCTGATGGAAACATACGATGGTATAGTTTTTGGTAAATGATGTTGTATGGAAAATCAAATTTAAGGATGTTTGCGGAAAGTAATATGCATTATTCTTTAAAAAGAAGATGCAGTTATCATTCAGCAAATTTTATTAACGCACAAAAAGAAATGTTGTATTGAGTTGGTAGTTTTTTTAAAGAATGCTTGCAGGAGAGCATGTTTTAATTAAACATCAAAGTGCTTTATACAGTGGTATAAATTTACTTTTTGTAAAATAAAAAAATATTTTTTGGAATTGTAAAATATTAGTCTTTACCTTTGCATCGTCATCAAGAACTCATTTATGAGTGCCAACCGAGCAGAACGCTACGGTGGTAAAACGATGAGGGTCCTTGCAGACCAAAACGTTCTAGAAGTTTCTCTGCACCTTCCCCCAATCAATTTACTGATGGCAAAAAATTAATTGTTTAACTAATAATTTGTCAATCTATGTCTAACTATCTTTTTACATCAGAGTCAGTGTCTGAAGGACACCCTGATAAAGTTGCCGACCAAATTTCTGATGCTATCCTTGATGCTTATCTTAAGCAGGATGCAAATGCAAAAGTGGCTTGTGAATGCCTCATCACAACAGGGCAACTAATTATTGCAGGCGAAATAACTTCTACAGCATCCGTAGATGCTGTAACAATTGCCAAAGAAGTAATTCGAGATATTGGATACACCAATTCCGAATATGGTTTTGATTACAATACTGCCACCTATACCAATCTGCTGCATCAGCAAAGCCCTGAAATTAATAATAGTGTTATGGATGGTGGAGCAGGTGACCAAGGATTGATGTTTGGCTACGCTACCAATGAAACAAAAGAATTAATGCCGCTTCCTATTATTCTTGCACACAAGATAATGAAAAGACAAAGCGAACTTAGAAAAGATGGAACTTTGGAATGGTTGTTGCCCGACGCAAAATCGCAAGTAACTGTGCGATATGAAAATGAAGTTCCAGTGGCAATTGATACAGTTGTTGTTTCTACACAACATAAAGCAAGCGTAACTCAAGCAACTATTCGGCAGGAAGTAATTCACCAAATTATATTACCTGTAATAAACGAATACCTACAGGATAGCCAACCCGAATTGCTAATTAATCCATCTGGAAGTTTTACTATAGGAGGACCGCATGGCGATACAGGACTAACAGGAAGAAAGATAATCGTGGATACTTATGGCGGTAGCTGTGCCCATGGAGGCGGTGCATTCTCTGGAAAAGATGCGAGTAAAGTAGATCGCTCTGCTGCTTATGCAGCAAGATATGTAGCAAAACATATTGTGGCTTCTGGCATTGCAGACCGCTGTACTATTCAAATTTCTTATGCTATTGGTAAAGAAGAACCAACATCTTTGTTAGTTAATTTACATGGCACAGGTAAAGTGGAAGAAAGCAAATTGACAGCTGCCATCAGCCAACTATTTGACCTACGACCAAACGGTATTGCAAAAATGCTTGGACTGAAAAATCCAATCTATTTGCCAACTGCTGCATACGGACATTTTGGTAAAGAAAGTTTGCCATGGGAAATACTGAATGAAGATATTATTAAAGAACTTAGTAAATTATCCTTCTAGTAAATCTCCTGAAAATTATAAACTCATTAAAAAAAATTTACTTATAAAAATCAAATATAAAATTATGTTAGGACACATTCATATAGCAAGAACTGGAGATGAAGAAATCATCTTGGAATATATTGAAAATTTAAAAAAATTAGACGATGCTGAATTGTTAGATAGGAGTGAGAAGAACAAGAAACTAGGAATAGTAGGTGTTCATCGGCAGGGATTATACCTTATTGCTTTTAATATCGTGATGAAGGAACGATTCAATGATTCACCCCTAATCGTTGAAGACAATGGCCTTATCAAATTCAAAGAGACAGAGGTAAAGTAATATTAGCTTAATAACTACCAAAACCATCATTGTATATGAGTAGGATGAAGAAATAACAAGTGTTTGCTCTTGCTATTTAATTGATGCAATGGTAGACAAACAAATCTTAAAAATAAAAACAAATATTATGAAATCTACAATCCCACAAGAATTAATAGCTGCTTATTTAACTACAAAATATATGGTGTTCCATCCTGCACTAACAATCTATATCGATAAAATATGTGCAGAATTAAACGACCTATTGATACAGGAAGAAGCAAAAGAATGGGCATATATTACATCCGTAAATCCTAATTCTGCAATAGCATCAGACGAAAAAAACCAACAACTATTGCAAGCGCTAAAAGAAAGCGTAAAAGACTATAAATTTTACGAAGGGCATGGAGTAGGCACTGACCCTGCATGGCAGCCAGAAAAAAGTATGCTGATAATAGGCATACCTATAGAAGAAGCGATACGTATAGGAAATTATTACAAACAAAATGCAATAGTTGCTGGTAGGCTAAATAATCCAGCAGAACTGATTCTGCTATTATAAGGTTTGGATAAACAATTAGCTATGCCCAATTAGTATTTCAATATTAAACAGATAACTGGAGTGGAATTTTTAGAAAATCTTGTGACGCAAAACGTGCTACATTGATAAGGCAAATGGGCAAAGCTATAAAGCATTTGGTTGATTTGTAAAGGCCTTTTTATAGGTAGTACAAGGTGCAGGTGCAAAAGAATTGGTAAAGTACATACAGCGCATAGCACAAAAAAATACCTAATTATTTTTTACGCATATATTTACCTTTGGTGTGGTAGTAATACCTAGAACGGTTTTGGTTTTTTATTGCATTTTTATTTACACTTACAGGCATACGTACATACCCTTTTCTGAACTTCCCTTTATAATCAATACTAGGCTTTACATACACAGGCTTTTTATCTGTACTTGCATCATTGCTATTGTCGCATGCCGCCAGCAACATACCTATAATGGCGATTAAAAAATATTTCTTCATTGTTATTTTTAAATTTATTAGGTTACGATATGCAATTTGTTTGGTGAGGGATGGTATGCGGGCACCTAAGTTGGAAAATCTAACACTCCACGCAGCAGCATTTTGTGGCAGGCTAAGCCTCTTGTTTATTTTTCTAATAAAATGATGCCTAAGCAGCGTCTGCATTATGATTTACATTTTCTATAACTGCTAAGATTCTAGAAGTAGTTTCTATATCAAATACACTAGAAATACCACCTGCATTAATATCAGTAAATGGAGGTTCAAAAAGCATAGAAGGCTCTACAATACCTTTTACCGTAAAGAAATTAATAATAGTATCTAAAAATCTTATTTGCTGAGAAGTAAGTGTTTTATTATTTAACATTGTTCCAAATGCTAACTTTGCCGCATTCACATCCAAACCCATCAGGCTTCTAATAAACTTACCTAAAGGCTGCTCGCCATAGGCATACACAAAATCTTCTTTGTTGCCAATACTTCCTTGATTGAAAAACATTTTTTCTAGTTCTTGCAACTCTGCTTTTGTAATTTGTTGATTCGTTTTTAGCTTTTGAATCACCACATGATTTGCATTTTCTTTGAAAAAATTCTCCACTTTTCTCTTGTAAACTTCCAAATCATTATAGCCATATACTACTTGGTGTTCATTTACTACAGAACCAATTTCATCTTCAAAATTGGAATAAACAATTGCCTGTTTTTCTTTTTCTAAAAACTTCATAATATCACGCAACTCAATACGAATACGTTCCATGCCTAAAATATCTATGTCATCCCAATAGGTTTTTTCTTGTACTTGGCGCAAAAGCTCTAGTTTATTACCTACAGATGGTATAGATGCCTTCTTCGTTAGTTTACCTGCACTGCTTATCACTTGTTGCATTATTTTTAATTGGCGTTTATCGCCTTGCAATGTAAACAATTGCATATCCAACATCATGGCATCAAATCGTTTAGCCATTTCGTCTTCGCTTTGCTCTTTTACTAGTGGTGCTATATGGTCAAAAATTTCTTTAATGTCTAAATCACTCAATGCATTCCAAGCATGGCTATCTTGGTATTTTTCTACATGTTGCCAATGCTGCCGAACCACAAATTCATTGGTGTTTAGTTCTTTGGTTTGTGCTACTAAATGTGTAATTAATGCGTTGGCATATACCTTTAAATCGCTATCCTCTTGTTGCATTAATACAAATGCCAATCGTAAGCGAAGCATAAATAATCGTTGGCTTAAACTCATACTATTATTGCCTGCAAACCCTTTTGGATTTTCGCCAAAAAATTCAAAATTTTCGCATAAATCAAAAATGATAAATTCTTTTTTATGCTCATCTATATCAAACAAATTTTCGCAAAGCCTTGTACCTCTTCCAATCATTTGCCAAAACTTTGCACTGCTTTTTACCGGTTTGTAAAATACTAAATTGCACACCTCAGGCACATCTATACCTGTATCGAGCATATCTACCGAAACTGCAATTTGTGGCATTTTTTGTTTGTCTTTAAATTTATTGAGCAAATCATATCTATACTCTTCGTGATAGTCTATCACTTTCATAAACTCTCCTTTGTAGGCAGGATATTGCAAATTAAATCGTGCTTCTATAAACTTTGCATGGTCATGACTTTTGGCAAAGATGATGGTTTTGGCAAGCTTCTCACCACTTTCTACTTTAATGCCATTTTCCATCAAGTAAGAAATTACTTTATCTACCGTATCTATATTAAACAACCATTTATTTAATGCAGCTGCATCAATTTCTTCTGGCATTTCGCCAGTTATTTGGTCAGTAAATTCTTGCTCGTATTGCTCTTTTTCTGCTTCACTTAGTTCTGCATACTTTACACCTTGACGCTGAAATTTTGTTGGCACTCCAATGGCTTTAGGTGGTACTAAAAATTGATCACTTACTGCTTGCTCTAACTCGTAAGCATAGGTTGGATTATTACTTTCTAAATGAAACAATGCATACGTATCTCTATGCATTTGTGTAACGGGTGTGGCAGTTAAGCCAATTCTTAATCCATCAAAATATTCAAAAATGGCTTTGTATCTGTTATACACAGAGCGATGAATTTCATCGAAAATAATTAAATCAAAATGCCCAACTCCATACACGCGTTGGTCGCCATCTCTTTCGCCATCTATCATATTGATGATGGTTTGATAAGTAGAAAAAACAATTCGGCTGCTTTCGTCTTCTTTTTCTTTGGTTAAATCTACAGCTGGCAAGTTGGGCAAATAATCGTTTATGTTTACTTTAGCTTGATGTATCAATGCATTTCTATCTGCTAAAAACAAAATGCGTTTTGCCCAATTGGCTTTGCTCAATAAATCTATAATAGAAGCAGCTACACGCGTTTTGCCAGTACCTGTTGCCATCACTAGCAAAGCATCTCGTTGTTGTTTTTCAAATGTTTCGCCTACTTTACGAATAGCTTCTTGCTGATAATATCTATCGGTAATATTGTTGTTGATGGTTTGTGTAGCCAATGGTTTTTTAAAAATGCGTCGTTGAATCATCAACTGCAATTCGTCTTTGGTATAAAAACCATATACTTCTCTTGGTGGATAATTGGTATCATCCCACAAATAGGTTTTGTAACCACTGCTGTAAAAAATAACGGGTCTTTGTCCAAATTCTTTTTGCAAACAATCGGCATAACATTTGGCTTGATGCGCTCCTACTCTTGCATCTCGTTTGGTGCGTTTGGCTTCTACTACTGCCAATGGTTTTCCATCATCGCCCCATAAAACATAATCTACATAACCTGTTCCGTTTTCTTTGCCATTATCTTGTGGCATGCAATTTTTTACTTCGTATTCTATTACATTAGGTGCAGACACATCCCAACCTGCTTCGTAGAGTAAGGTATCAATATATATTTTTCTGGTATGCTCTTCGTTAGGGTCTATAGGTGGCAAAACATGTTTAATATTTTGCTCTTTAATGGCTTTGATGGCTGCTAGCTCTTCTTCTGCTTTTTTTAATTTTTGCAGTTGCTCCTGAAAAGCTTGTTCTAAGGCTTGTAATTCTTTTTTTGTTTTTTCGCTATTGCTTTCTTTTGGTAAAATACTTTCATCAAAAACAGCTGCCTCAGGCATCTCTAGCCCATACACACGAACCACCCAAGCTATAAAACCATGTAACAATTGCAAAGCATGTAAAGCATCTTGCGCAGGAATTTTACTAGCACCATGCACTGCATTATTGCCCAACTTGCGCACCATGTTTATTTGCTGAAACTGAGAAGGCGCTACAATGGCTTTAAACGCATTATCATGCATTAAACTGTTCAGCGATGTATCGTAAGGAAATTCTAAATCTGCGTCATGCTCGTACATCCAACGCACCCATTCTTCCAAACTTTTTCGGCAAAGCATGGCACAATACAATGGCGCACCATACACATGCTTTTCGGCTTCTATAGGTGCTTGTGCTAATCCCTGAAATTCGGCTGGTATGAAATTAAAATTGCTCATGGATGCGTAATTCGTTTTCTAATTCTTCAATAGTAGGCAAACTACTTTTTAGTTCTTCTGGCAAAATTTCGGTAAAATTAAATTCGCTTACACCCATGGGTTTGTTCATATCACGAAGTGCAAATTCTGCTTCAATATTATTTTTATCTCTACATAAAATAATGCCAATGGTTGGCTTGTCATCTACCTCTTTTACTAATGTATCTACAGCCGATAAATAAAAGTTGAGTTTACCTGCATACTCAGGCATAAACTTGGTGTTTTTTAATTCTATCACCACATAGCATTTTAATTTGATATGATAAAAAAGCAGGTCTAAATAATAATCATTTTCGGCAATTTCTAAATGATATTGTTTGCCCACAAAGGCAAAACCTTTGCCAAGCTCTAATAAAAATTTAGTAATGTGTTGGGTCAATTGTTGTTCTATATCTTTTTCATGATAGGGCTTTGCCATGGTCATAAAATCGAATATATAAGGGTCTTTAAATGTTTGTTGTGCTAAATCAGACAAAGGCTCTGGCAAGGTGTGTTTAAAATTGCTAATGGTTTTGCCAGTTCGTTGGTACAAATTAGATTTTAATTGCAAACCCAAGGTATCTCTACTCCATCCGTTTTCTATGGTTTGAGATACATAAAATAGCGCTTCTTCCACATCTTTAGATTTGCTAAAAATTAAAATATTATGACCCCATGGTATTTTGGCAACAGGCTGTTGCCAAAATTGGTCAACAGCTTGTTGACTAATGAATGGGCTGTTTTCTAATTGGGCAACAAGCTGTTGCCCAATTAGAAAATCTTGATTTTCAACCAAATTTGTAGTATTTGGTAATTGTGCAACAGGCTGTTGCACAATTGTATTTTGATAAAATGAATAAAATTGTATGCAATATTTCAAATTTCTGCTAGACAAACCTTGCATTTCAGGAAATTCTGCTTTTAAATCTTGGCTAATTTGGTTAATGAGTTTACTACCCCAAACCTTTTCTTTTTCGGAAATCATTTTACCCAAATCCCAATAAAAATGTATTAATGCACTATTTACAGCCAAGGCGGCCTTGGCTTGTGTAGAACGAATTTTTGATTTCAATTCGTGTAACCAGTGTTTATATTCTTGCGTTAGCATGTTTATTTTTTTGGTTTTCTGAATGGTGAATTTACTATTTATTTTTTATCTACTAATATCATTCGGCTTACTCTATAATTATCATACATAATATGTTCTTCTGGTTCTTTATAGCCAATGTGTTTGTTTAGTTTTTCGGCTTTGATGAGTAGTTTATAAAATTTTTCTACATCATTATTTAATTGAGCATGTATTAAAAATGTTTCTAAATCTTGAGCATAGCTATCTTTTACACTTCCTGAATAATCTCGTTGGGTGCGATAATAAGCTAGTATATCTTCGCCAGTTTTCATGATACCAAAGTGCCATTAAAGGTTTGTTGAATGAGGGATGAGAAAAGGGATGTGGAATCTGAAATTTGTTTTTCGAGTTTTGATTTTAATATATTTACAACTTCAACTCTTTTCGAAAAATCAATTATAGTTTTTTCATTTGGAAAGATAGTCTTATAATTTATAATTACATCTTTGTTCGCTCTTGGTAAATTTGCGCCAACAGCATTCGTATTTGAATGATTTACAAAATCTTGAGACCTTAAAATAAAAACAATAAAACTTTTGTATAATGCATTTTTTGGTTTTAATGGAAAAATGTCCGTACTACAAATTCCACTAAAATTTGGAGTTGCCACTTTATTTAAATAAGGTCGAAGTTTACCGTATAAAATATGTTCACTTGAAAAGATAAATTTATTACTTACAACTTCTCCTTTATCAATTTCTAAAATTTTACCAGTTTGTTTTTCAATATGTTCTAAACCAATATAATTATATGACAATAAATTTGATGGATCTACACCTTTCGCATCTACATCCAAAACCTCTCCCAACTTTTTCACTTCCCAACCTTTTTCATTTTTCACAGGGTCGCCAAACATATCTATAAAAATGGCTTGGGCTAGTTGGTCGTATTTGGTGAGTAGTTCTTGGTCTTTGCGTCGTAGTGCATCGGCAGTATCTAGTATATCGGCAATGCGCTTTTGTGTGGCTAGTGGTGGAAGGGGAACCGGAATTAATTCCATAGTCTTCTTATTAATAAATTTTACAGTACCACCAGTAAGGAATTTATCAAAATAATTTTTCTCTTTTAAATAATTTAAATAATGTGCAAAATATTGTGAAAACGAAGTCGGGTTAGGCTTATATTTAAAAAAAAAATAATATTAAGCGTATAAATGTTAAATA
>CAIXQW010000080.1 GCA_903921675.1 uncultured bacterium
AGTAATGAATTGTAAGAATATTATTTTGGGCTAATATTTACATTTATTATAATTGGTATGCTGTATAATGTTGTTTACAACAATCTTTAAAAAAAATGATTAATAAATTGGGGCCTGATTAGCTGCGATAGTATTAATCATTTGAAATTTACTTATGGACCAATCAGAGGCATTCCAATGCATAATACTTAAATAGATAGTAGGTTTGGAATACTTTTTTTGGAACTGATTTTGTGTATTAAAAAACTAATTCATCAGCTAGAAAAAATCTAATCATTCCATTTAATAGGATTGCGGCTAGCCATACGTATATAATTTCTAATTTCTCGCCAGAATGCCAAAATAAAGTAGATTATAATAGGACTACCGAATGTAAAAAAAGAGATATAAATAAACCACATTCTGATTCGCTGATTACTAATACCCATCTTTCTGCCTAGGGCAGTACATACACCAAATATTTGGTACTCGAATAAGTAACGAAGTCGTTTCATTACAACAAAGATACAAGAATTAGAAATACGAATTACAAAAGTTTAGAAATAGCATTTGAAATGATATAATCTGCTAGATAATTGCTAAAAGTAAATAATATATTGATTTTAACTGTTTTCTAATTATTTTCTGTAAAATTCATTTAACCAAGCATTAATGCTACATTTGCAATCCAAATTTAATTTTATACCAATAAATAAAATAAAAACATGAGTCAACCAAAAGAAGGGCAAGAAAACCAACTGAATATAGAGTTAAGCGAAGAAATGGCAGAAGGAACCTATTCCAATCTTGCAATTATCAATCATAGCAATAGCGAATTTGTAATAGATTTTATTGCGATACTTGCCGGTATTCCTAAAGCAAAAGTAAAAAGTAGAATTATTTTAACACCGCAGCATGCTAAAAGATTGGCAAATGCATTAGCGGAAAATGTAAAGAAATTTGAGCAAGTAAATGGACATATTAAAGATGTAGAACCTGTTCAATTGCCAATGAATTTTAACGGACATATTGGACAAGCATAAACAATTATTTTTAACTATTAAGCACAAAAAAAAATTGAATCATCAAATTATTATATTAGACTTTGGTAGCCAAGTAACACAATTAATTGCGCGTAATATTCGCGAGGCAAATGTGTATTGCACCATTCAACCATTTCATGAACCAATTGTATGGAATAAAAATATAAAAGGAGTAATACTAAGTGGTAGTCCTGCTAGCGTAAATGCAGAAAATTCGCCGTATGTAAATGTGCTAGAAATTGCAAGCAAAGTACCTGTATTAGGTATTTGCTATGGTGCACAGCTTACTGCTCATACACTTGGAGGTAAAGTAGAAAATAGCGATATGCGCGAATATGGCAGAGCACAATTGAATATAAAAGATCATGCATGCCCAATTTTCAAAAATATTACTAATCATCCGCAAGTATGGATGAGTCATGCAGATACTATTACGCAATTGCCAAATGATGCAATAATTATTGCAGATACAGATACAATTCCTATTGCTGCCTATCAAATTACTGCCTTAGAAAATCCTATTTATGCATTGCAATTTCATCCAGAAGTTACACATAGCGAGCATGGTAAGCAAATGATTCAAAATTTTATTTTGGATGTATGCCAAGCCAATCCTAGTTGGACTCCGAATAGTTATATAGAAGAAACTGTTACATTAATTAAAAACCAAGTTGGCGACAACGAAGTGATAATGGCATTGAGTGGTGGTGTAGATAGCACTGTAGCTGCAATGCTTATAAGTAAAGCAATTGGCGAAAAACTACATTGTATATTTGTAGACAATGGCTTGCTGCGTAAAGATGAATTTGAGCAAGTATTAATTAATTATAAAACTTTAGGGTTACATGTAAAAGGTGTAGAAGCTGCTGCTACTTTTTATAAAGAGCTAGCTGGGGTAAGCGACCCTGAAGGCAAACGAAAAATTATTGGTAAATTATTTATTGATGTTTTTCAGCAAGAAGCTAAGCACTATCCAAATGCTAAATTTTTAGGGCAAGGTACAATTTACCCAGATGTAATAGAAAGTGTAAGTGTAAGTGGTGGACCAAGTGCAACAATAAAAAGCCATCATAATGTAGGCGGATTGCCAGAAAAAATGAATATGCAATTGGTAGAACCATTGCGTGCTTTGTTTAAAGATGAAGTGCGCAGAATTGGTACGCAAATGGGCATTGCACCAATGTTTTTACAGCGTCATCCGTTTCCTGGCCCTGGCTTAGGTATAAGGGTTTTAGGCGAAGTAACTGCCGAAAAAGTAAAAATGCTGCAAGAAGCAGATGCCATTTTTATTAATGGATTAAAAGAAGAAAGTTTATATGATACCGTTTGGCAAGCTGGTACAATGCTATTGCCTGTGCAAAGTGTAGGTGTAATGGGAGATGAAAGAACTTATGAATTTACTTGTGCATTGCGCGCAGTAACAAGCGTGGATGGAATGACAGCAGACTGGGCACATTTACCACATTTGTTTTTAGCGAAAATTAGTAATGAAATTATTAATAAAGTTCGTGGTATTAATAGAGTGGTATACGATATAAGTAGTAAGCCACCTGCAACCATTGAATGGGAATAAAATAAATGAATAATATGAATAAAAAATTAGTATTTCTTTTTGTCTTATTTTGTTTAAATATAACATGGTTGCATGCACAACCTATTGTAGAAAATGAAAATAATAATGGCTATGACTTTGGCGTGCCAGTAAAAAAAGATAGGTACAAGATTGCTATATTAACTCCTTTATATTTAGATAGTTTTGATTTAGAAAAAAATTTAATCAATCTGCCTAGCTATGCTACACCTGGTATTGATTTTTACCAAGGTGCAATGATAGCTGCTGACACTTTGAATAAAGCTGATACAAAAATTACGATTTATGTATTTGATAGTAAAAGTAAATATCTAAACATTAATACTCTATTAGCTACAGATAAACTTAGTAGTATGGATTGCATTATTGGCAATATTGGTGGTTCGGAATTAAAAACAATTGCAGAGTTTGCTAATAAAAATAAAATTAATTTTATTAGCGCAGTAAGTCCATCCGATGCAGATCAAAAAAACAATCCGTTTTTTACTTTATTGAATCCAAAACTAAATACACATGTAGAAAGGATGCATAAAAAAATACAATTGAGTTATGCTAGTGCAAATATTATTTATGCTCATCGTACTGCTAGTAATGAAATAAATGCATATCAATATTATATTAATGACCCATATACCCAAAGCACTGTAAATCCAACAGAATATATAGTGCCAAAAGAAGGAATAGATGAAAGTAAATTAGCGCCATTGTTAGATAAAACCAAAACCAATATTATTGTATTAGGAATTTTAGATGCAAAAACGGCATATAATAATTTAAAAATAATTACAAAATTAGCTAGCGATGGATATGTAATAAAAGTATATGGCATGCCTACTTGGGAAAATATTAAAGCATTAAAAGTCGAAAAAGAATTTCCAAATTTAGAAATATTTTATACTTCTTCATTAATAGTAGATAAGGTTACAACACCTAGCATTTATGTGCAGAATAAGTACAGGCAACAAATGGGAAGCACTGCATCTGAAATTGTTTATAAGGGTTTTGAAGCTACTTATTTGGTAGCAAATTTATTACAACAATTTGGTACACCTTTTAATCAAAAGTTTAACGAAAACGGATTCACTTTTATTACGCCTTATCGACTAATGCCCGTAATAGATGATTTTAAGTTAAAGTACTTTGAGAATAAATTTTTGTATATTGTAAAATATAAAAATGGGTTAATGACCTACGAATAATATTTAATTTAATTCATTCATTACTGCTCCTTTAGTTTTTGCTTCTGGTAACAAAGAAAGTAATTTATCTATTACATTTTCAATCACGGCATCTGGGCAGCTTGCACCACTTGTTATTAATATTTTTATTGGTGATGTAGTTGGTAGAAAGTTAGATACAGTTTCCATTTCGTGCGTTCTAAAATGATGACGAATAATTGTATTTTTATCTATAATATTATTGGCATCGTTTATAAAATAAGTTGGTAAAACTTCCTCGCACAATTCTACTAAATGACTGGTATTACTGCTATTATATCCGCCTACTACAATTGCCAAATCTGCTTGTTGTTGTAGCATTCCTTTTACAGCGGTTTGATTATCATTTGTAGCATAGCACAATGTATCTCTTGTGTCTGCAAATCTTTCTGCAATATTTGTTGCTGTTAGGTTATATTGTGCTGCAATAGTTTGTTTAATGAATTCTGCTATTGCTTGCGTATCTTCTGCAAGCATTGTAGTTTGATTCACTACCCCTACTCTACTCAAATGTTTTGAAGCATCAAAATCTTTAGAATATTTACCAGCAAAATCTATATAAAATTGTTCCGTTGGTAATTGATTAGTAATGTATTTGGCTAACAATTTTGCTTCTTGTAAATCATTAATAATTAAACTTGGTGTATTAGCACTGCTGTGGCTAAATGTGGCTTTCGTTTCTTCATGGCTTGGTTTGCCATGTAGGATGATTGTGTATTCTTCTTTTGCAATTTGATCTGCTTTTTTCCAAACTCTTTCTACAAATGGGCAAGTGGTATTATATAATAATGGATCAATGCCTTTAGCTCTTAATAGTTCCTCTGTTTCTAAGGTAGTACCAAATGCAGGAATTATAACAATATCCTCTTCTGTAATAGAGTCCCAACTATTAATCATATTGCCTTTGGTATCCATAATAAATTGTACACCATTAGCCAATAACTCTGCATTAACTTTCGGATTGTGTATC
>CAIXQW010000081.1 GCA_903921675.1 uncultured bacterium
ATTTTGTTTGTTATGTGTTAGATATAAATGCCAATGATAGATTAATGTTTTTTGCAAAATTATTGATAGTAGTAATTTCATTTATTTTACTAGATACATCAAAAAAAGTAGTAATTATATTTTCGGTTTTTTACTTAACTATCCATTTAATTTTATTACAAATAGGTATTAAACAATATCAAGGTGCAAGCATTATATTGAAAAATTTAACTAGTACTATTACTGTCAAACAAAATGAAAAAGTATTATTTCTTAACTTACCATATCAATTTAAGGGAGTTAACCTATGTAGGTATTCCTATAGCATAGCACATTATTTAAATGTGTTTAGAAATATTGATTTAAGTAATAATTATGTTTGCATTGCCAGGCAAGTAAGATTAAATGAGAGTCAAAATACAAAAATTATTAAAGTGAATGATAGTACTATTCGTGTAGAAAATATGCAGTTAGATGAATGGTATAATATGGATGGAACCCAACAAAAATCGAGTGTAGATTCTTTTTATAAAATAGCAACAACAGACGGTATAAATGGTTACCAATTGAGTATTTCTTCCAATCCTAAAAACTTAAGGTTGCTATACTTAAATGATATTGGTTTTCAAGAGTTTCATCTTGCTACAGATTCGTTTGTACATATTTTTCACCGCTAATCATTTATCATTTGCACTATAATTTAATTCATCTTCTACATCGTATATTTGCAAGCCACAATTACTAAGGAATATGAATGAATTACTCACCACCGCAGGCATTACAGGCTTAATAGCACTAACCTTTATGGAAATAATGCTTGGCATAGATAATGTAATTTTTGTATCTATTATATTAGATAAAATAAATGACCAAAAGCAAAAAAAACTAGCTTCTCGCATTTGGATGGCAGCAGGATTATTTATGCGTATTTTATTATTATATGTATTAAGTGTAGTTGTAAATGGCGAAATGCAATTGTTTAAAATTGGTAATCATGCTACAACGCTTAGCCAATTAATCATGATAGGCGGTGGATTATTTTTACTAGTTAACACAACATTAGAAATTCATAATAAGCTAGAAGGCGATGATGAAGAAAAAATTACACTTAAAAAATCTTTTGCAGGTATTGTTCAAAAAATAATAATTCTAGATTTAGTGTTTTCTTTTGATAGTATTATTACTGCAATTGGAATGGCACAAAACCCAGTTGTGCAAATTATAAGTGTAATGGTAGCTATGCTAGTAATGGCTATCTTTGCCAATAAAATTAGTAGCTTTATAGCAAATCATCCTACATTTAAAATATTAGCACTTTCATTTTTAATATTAATTGGATTTACTTTAATAGTAGATGGCATTCATATAGATGCAGTACATGTGCCACATGGTTATATTTATTTTGCAATGGCATTTAGCTTTGGTGTAGAATTAATTAATTTACAAATTCGTAAAAAATCTACCAAAGTAGTAAAGCTACATGAGCCTACTGCAGCAGAAAAAACAGAAGAAATAATAGAACAATTATAAATAATAAAACTTTTTAAACACTTATGTATATAATAGGTACAGAGCATTTATCTATTGCAAAAATTCCTGCAATCCTACAAACCCAAATAGAATTATCTACAGAGGCAATTGCCAATATGCAAGCTTGCCGCGATTATTTAGATAAAAAAATGCAAGACCCCAATGCTGTGTATTATGGCATTAATACTGGTTTTGGTAGCCTATGCAATGTGCGCGTAGAAAATAAAGATTTAGAAAAACTACAAGAAAACTTGGTGCTTAGTCATGCATGTGGCGCAGGAGCAGAAGTGCCGCAAGTAATTGTAAAACTAATGCTATTATTAAAAATTAAAAACTTTGTATATGGCAATAGTGGAGTAAGTGTGCAAGTAGTACAACGCTTGGTAGATATGTATAATGCAGATGTATTGCCTGTGGTGTATGAGCAAGGAAGCCTTGGTGCAAGTGGCGACTTAGCTCCATTGGCACATTTGTGTTTGCCATTGTTGGGCCAAGGAGAAGTGTATTACAATGGTAAAAAACAAGCTGCTGCTGCAGTAAATAAATTAATGAATTGGAGTAGTATTTCATTGCAAAGTAAAGAAGGATTGGCCTTGCTAAATGGTACACAATTCATGAGTAGCTTTGCGGTATACGCATGCTTACAAGGTATGCACTTGTACCATAGTGCCAATAAAATTGCCTGCATCAGCATAGATGGTTTTGATGCTACGCTCCAACCATTTGATGCTTTGATACATGCAGTGCGTGCCCATGAAGGACAAATCTTTACAGCCAATAATATTTTGGAAACCCTTGCTGATAGCCAATTAGCAACACAAGCTAAATCACAAGTGCAAGACCCATATAGCTTTAGATGTATACCACAAGTGCATGGCGCAAGCTTCGATGTATTGCAAAATGCCATCACATTAGTTGAAATAGAAATTAATGCTGTTACAGATAATCCATTAATTTTTCCGAAAGAAGATAAAATATTTAGTGGTGGTAATTTTCATGGGCAACCCTTGGCTTTACAATTAGATTTTTTAGCCATTGCCCTTGCAGAATTGGCCAATATTAGTGAGCGCCGCACTTATTTATTGATAAGTGGGCAAAGAAATTTACCAGCTTTTCTTACCAATAATGCAGGCTTGCAAAGTGGGTTGATGATAGCACAATATACCGCTGCTAGCATTGTAAGTGCTAATAAACAATTATGTACACCTGCTAGTGTAGATAGTATTGTAAGTAGCAATGGCCAAGAAGATCATGTAAGTATGGGAGCAAATGCTGCAACCAAATTGTGGCGTGTTTTAGATAATGTAGCTGCTGTATTGGGTATAGAATTATTAACTGCATCGCAAGCATTATCTTTTAGAGATGCTAATAAAACTTCTACTACTATACAAAATTATTTAGCATCCTTGCGCATTGTGTTGCCATTAAATACAGAAGACAGAATTTTAAGCACAGACATGAAAGTGTGTAAAGAATTTATTGGAACTGCTGTGTAAAAAAGTTGGACACAAAGGACACCATGAACTACAAAGTCCACAATTTATTTTGGTCCTAAAAGGATACAATTCCATAGTGCCCTTTGTGCAAACCTTCGTGAGCCTTGTGACCAAATTCTTAGTTCAATCGGCTTGTTTTAGGTTTCTACAATTGAGACACAAAGGCCACCATGAGACACAAAGGCCACAATTTATTTTGGTCATAGAAGATATAATAACCTAGTGCCCTTCGTGCAAACCTTCGTGAACCTTGTGTCCAAATATTATTTGCAAAAAACCCCTCCAATACAGAAGGTTTTTTTATTATTCTAGAGTTATTAAGGTAAAAAAAATCTAATATAATTAATTAGTCTTTACTATTTTTATAGTAGTTCTAATATTATTGGTGTTACAAAAAATTGCTGAATAAATACCATTTGGTAACAATTGAATATCTAAATGTTGGGTTCCAGGAAAAATTGTTGCTGTATATACAACTTGTCCTAAATTATTTAGAAGTTTTAGTTGTCCTTTTTCTAAAGACTCAATAATACAATTGCCATTTCCTGGGTTTGGATAAATTTGAATTTTGGTGTTTTTGCTATTCAAATCATTAATATTTGTACATAATTGCACTTCTAATTGCACAGTATCTTTACCAACACATTTATAATTATTTGTATAGGCATACACTATGTTATAAGTACCTACCCCTGCAGAAGCAGGGTAAAATTTATTTGCAGAAACACCTGTGCCACTATATAAACCACCTGAAGGCACTCCAGTTAATGTCAATGGACCTTCATTCTCACAAAGTAAAGTTTTTGAAGTAGTTAAAGTAGTTATTGGTATTGGCTGTAAGGTAATATTAATAGAATCTTTAGCTTTACAACCTATAGAATTGGTTGTAGTTAAAAAATACAATCCTGTTGTATCTAATACATGTGTTGCGGTTGTTGACCCATCATTCCATAAATAGGAACTATGTATGCCTGGATTGATAAATAAATAATCTCCTGCACAAATATTGGTATCATTTCCGATAGAAATTGTGTAAGCAGCACTTACCTGCACACTTATTACAGATGTGCTACTACAGCCATTTAAATCGGTACCCGTAACAGTGTAGTTAGATGTACCTTGATTGATAGTTTTAAAAGGTATATTATTTTGCACTGTAGAGCTCCAAATATAAGTATTTGCGCCATTACCATTAAAAATTATGCTATCACCTTTACATACAGTAGAATCAGATGCTGTAGCTTGTACAATTGGTTTTGGATTTACAACAATACTTACAACTGAAGTTGTTGAACATGAACCTGTATTAGTGGCAGTAACTGTGTAAATAGTTGAACTAAGTGGAGTAAAATTAGCACCATTACTTATTCCTCCTGTCCATAAATAACTATTAGAGCCACTTGCAAGTATATTTACAGGTTTACCAACGCAAACAGTATCATCACTTATTACAAAATTAAGTATTGGGAAAGTGTCTTTTTTAACCAAAATACTATCAAAGGCAGAAGGAATTGCAGTTCCTTCACCTCTTACAAAATAAGTAGTGGTTTGTGTAGGATTTACTGTTAAGCTAGGCCCATATCCAACTATAATTTTTGGACAAATAGATGTATACCAAACCCATTGGGTATTGCTATTTAATTTTGTAGAGGATGGTATTATTAGGTTTGTTGAATTTGCACCACATTGAATAATATTGGCTAAATTGGGCATATCTGCTGCTTTATAATACTTCAATAAAAATGCACCTTTATATGAAAATGGAACTGTTGCACTTAGGTTTAAATTATTTAAAAGTATAAAAAAGTCGCCATTATTATCCACCAATAAAGTACCTGGAGATCCATATGGCATTGCAGAAGAAATATAACCAATTGGAGTAAATGTGCTTCCAGAAGTTGCGAAAGCTGTGTAATTACCGTTTATATAACCATAAACTATTGGTAGATTATTAATATCATATTTTAAATATATAATATTTGTTACACTACTGCTTAAACTTAAAGTATTAGTATTTACCCAAGAAGTGGTATACTCTTTTAACTCTAAAGTATAGCTATTGCTTATTAACACATTTTTCTTATTGGTAATAGGGTTAATTTTAAAATCGAAAAAATTGTTTGAAACAATTGTGGAATTGCCATAACTTGTCCATAATCCAATTGTAAAATAGAGCGTTTTTATATTATAGGTAGTCCCAGATACTAAATCAGAAAACATAAAATTAGGAATACCAGTATTATCCATCTCTAAATTAACATTATTTACCGCGCCTATAGATAAAATGGAGTTTCCTACTGAATTCCAAGTAATTCCATCAAACTTTTTAACACCCGCTTTGTAGGCATATTGACTATCTGCAAATGCTACGAAAATAGTATCGTTATTGCCAATTGCTACATCGTAATAATTAGAATTACCACTATTATAAGTAGAACCTACTTGACCAATATACACCCAATTATTTGCAACTAGTTTATATGCTTTTAGCATGGTTGCTTCATGACAAATAACTATCAAATTATGACTGCTATCCATTGTAAGCTTTGATGAATATATAACACCATTACTAAATCCAGGCTGCCCTACATACAATAAAGAATCTCCAACCTTGCGTAATACGCTACATTTATTTCCGCTAGAGTCATCTTTTATTGAAACGAGCATCTCGTTTAATTGATTATAAATAACCGAAGAAAAATTTAGTGTTGCAGATTTAGCCTTAAATAGATTCGGTGTAGGTGGCGACCAATAGCTTAATTGGCTAACAATATTTTTATATTTATTTGGAATGCTCACCCAGTTAGATGTTGCTCCATTTAGTGTAAATCCAAATAAAACACCATTGATATTATTGCCAGAACTATCAAAAGCAATAGTAGTAGTATTGTTGTTTCCTCCTGCTACACCTTGATCAAACTTTAAATTTAATAATAAATTTGGTTCTGCTCCTTGTATTCCACAATACATATTGTCATTGATTTGTGTTTCTGTTCTAGCATAATTCCAAACTCTAAACTCATCAATACTTCCATTAAAATTAGAAAGAACTGCAGAAGTGCTATTGCTAAAATTAGGCAATGACACATTTAATGGTATTCGTTTTGCGTAAGCAATCCCATCTATATAAATTGTAAATTCTTTACCAGCATTAAATACATAAGCTAAATGATGCCAACTATTATCTAAAACAATATTTGCTCCGTTTAATGCAAATGCAGTATGGTTATTCATATAAAATTGTAAGCTACTACTACTACTATTAAACCCAACATTAAATACATTTCCTGAAAATGTCAATTGCCCTAAATTAACACCCTTAAACCAAAATTCTATTGTACAAGCAGTATCATTGGCCATTTGAGTTGGTAAAGTGCTGCCAAGATCTATATAATCACCAGATTTAAAATTAATACAATTATTTTGTGCATTAATATTAACGGTGCCTATTAAAACAAATAATAAGAGAAAAAGAATAGATTTCATAAAAAAAATTTGACAAATGTAATAAAATTATTGTATAAAAAACCTTCCATTACAGAAGGTATTTACTATTATTCTAAAGTATAACTTTCTATTGAAGTGTGGCACAAAGGCCATTATGCAAACAAGGCCTGAAATTTAATCAATTTTAACTAATTAAATTTCTATTTTGCCCTTTGTGTAATTTTTTGTGAACCTTGTGGCCAAATATTAACCTACAAAAAAACCCTTCCATTACAGAAGGGTTTTCTAATTTTAAAAAGTCTAATAATCTATTATCTTCTATCCTTTTATCAATTCTAGGCTGCAAGCAATTCTAATTTTTTGACCAATAGCCATGCCACCAGCTTCCATCATACTGTTGTATTTAAGGCCAAATGCATATCTATCAATTTCACCATACACCATTACACCAGCACGAGTATCGCCATAAGGGCTTTTAATCATGCCATTAAATTTAGCATCCAATGTTATAGTTTTTGTAATACCATTCATAGTAAAATCGCCAATTAATTTATAAATTTTACCATTTACTTTCTTAAAAGATTTTGCAACAAAAGTAATATTTGGATTTTTTTCTGCATTAAAAAAGTCTGCGCTTTTTAAATGGTCATCGCGTTTTTCATCTTCTGTATTAATGCTGTTGACATCTATATTTAATTTTACTTTTGCATCAGTAAAATCTGCTTTATCGCTTTTTACATCTACTGTAAAGTTTTTAAACTGACCCTTTGTTTCGCTAATCACCATGTGGTCTACCATAAAGTTGATGCTGCTATGGCTTTTATCTAATTTCCAAACTTGTGTTTGCGCTTGTGCCAAAAGGCAAACTGCGCTTAATGCTAATACGCTAAATATTTTTTTCATATTTCTATTTAATTTTCAGCAAAGAAAGCATATAGATGCTAGAGGAAAAATAATATAGATTAAGAAAAGGGTAAGCAGTAAAAGCCATAAACTAAATAAACAGCCAGATTAATCTGATATGTTTATCGTCAGGTTATAACAAAAACAATACAGCAAATAGCTACGAATAATTATATTTGCAGATAAGCAATCAATAATCAAACAACAATGTTCAATTTAGTTTTGTTCGGCCCTCCAGGAAGCGGTAAAGGCACACAAAGTACCAGTATCATCAATCAATACAATTTAGTACACATCAGCACTGGCGATATTCTGCGTGTAGAAGTAGCCAATGCTACACCGCTTGGCCTAGAAGCAAAAAAGTTTATGGATGCAGGTGCCTTGGTGCCAGATGAAGTTGTGATAGGTATGATAGGTAGCAAACTAGACGAAAACAAAGAGGTAAATGGCTTTATTTTTGATGGTTTCCCGCGTACTATAGCGCAAGCAGAGGCTTTGGATAAATTATTAGAATTCAAAAAAACACCAATTAACTTGGTATTAAGCTTGGCAGTGCCAGAAGAAGAATTGATAGCACGCCTTGTAAACCGTGGCAAAGAAAGCGGCAGAAGCGATGATAACGAAGAAACAGCTCGCAAACGCTATCACGAATATTTAAATAAAACAGCTCCTGTAGCAGATTTTTATGCTAATCAAGAAAAATTGGTACTGGTGCAAGGTGTGGGTTCTGTAGACGAGATTTTCCATAAAATTTGTTTGGAAATAGACGAAGTAAAAGATTAAAATAGAGTTAGGACGACGAAGGAGTCACGCAATACCAATTAGAAGTCTACAGTATTTCTATAGTTTAATTATTCAGAATATTATTTCAACTGCATTATACAACCCTTGGGTCTACTGCAACCACAGCTTGCTAAAAGTATAATTTGATGTGCCATTTTTGCATTCTATCTAAAGCAGTAGGTTTTTCTACTCATCCACCCTTGCCAGCATATCCAACACATCTTGCGCCTCCCTTAAACTACCAATGCTTTCTACTGTAAGCAACAATTGTTTGCCTGTGTTTTTTACTCTAGCTAGTTTCAGGCTTTTTTGCACATGATGTAAGATGCGTTGGAAAGTTTCGCTTTCAAAATAGGGGCTTTCGGGGTTGTTGATAAAATACAATTTTAATTGTTTGTTTTTAAATACCAATCTTTCAAAACCTAATTCAACAGCGCGCCACCTGCATCGTAAGGCGTCAAATAAATATTGTACTGGCTTAGGTATTTTACCAAAGCGGTCTTCTAGTTTTGTGCTAAATTCTTGTAGTTGTTCTTCTTTTTCGCAGTCGTCTAATTGTGCATATAAGCTTAGTCTTTCTGTAATGTTTTCTACATAATCATCTGGTATCAAAATGCTTGCATCTGTATCCACCACGCAGTCTGTAACAAACAATTTTTGCTCATCTAGCTGCCCTTTAAATACATCCTTAAATTCTCCAGATTTTAATTCGCGGATGGCTTCGTTTAATATTTTTTGATACATTTCAAAACCAATATCCGTAATAAATCCGCTTTGCTCTCCGCCAAGCATATTGCCTGCGCCGCGTATATCCAAATCTTTCATAGCTATCTGAAAACCGCTACCCAATTCGCTAAATTGCTCTAAAGTTTGTAATCTTTTTCGGCTGTCGCTTGGTAGCAAACTCATTGGTGGCGCTACCAAATAGCAGAATGCCTTTTTATTGCTTCTGCCTACTCTACCGCGTAATTGATGCAGGTCGCTAAGGCCAAACTGATGGGCATTATTGATAATGATAGTATTTACATTTGGAATATCTACTCCACTTTCTACAATATTTGTACAAATTAATACATCATATTTCATAGCCATAAAATCTAAAATGGCTTCTTCTAATTCATCGCCAGGCATTTGCCCATGTGCATGATGTATGCTTAAATCTGGGCAAAGTTTTTGTATCAAGTCTTTCATTTCTGCAAGGCCTTGTATCCGATTATGAATAAAAAATACTTGCCCTCCTCTTTCTGTTTCGTGGTAGATAGCTTCGCGAATCATAAATTCGTCAAACACTAGCACCTCTGTATTTACAGGTTGCCTATTAGGCGGTGGCGTGTTCATAATGCTTAAATCTCTTGCACCCATCAAACTAAATTGCAAGGTGCGCGGTATTGGTGTAGCTGTTAGTGTTAGCGTATCAATACTCGTTTTCATTTCTCTGATTTTTTCTTTTACCGCAACGCCAAATTTTTGTTCTTCATCTATTATTAGCAATCCTAAATCTTTAAATTTTACATCTTTACCAATGATAGAATGTGTGCCTACTAAAATATCTACTTTGCCATCTTTTACGTTTTGAATGGTTTCCTTTTTTTGCTTTGTAGTTTTAAATCGATTAATGTAATCTACTGTGCAAGGAAAATCTTTCAAGCGTTCTTTAAATGTTTGATAATGCTGATAGGCAAGAATTGTTGTAGGTACAAGTATGGCTACCTGCTTGCTATCTGCTACACTTTTAAATGCAGCACGAATTGCTACTTCTGTTTTGCCAAATCCTACATCGCCACACACAAGCCTATCCATTGGGCTCATGCTTTCCATATCTTTTTTCACATCTGCTACAGCCTTGCTTTGGTCTGGTGTATCTTCATACATAAAGCTAGCTTCTAACTCTGTTTGCAAATAGGTGTCATGCGTATGCGCAAAACCTTGCACTGATTTTCTTTCGGCATATAGCTTTATCAAATCTATTGCTATTTCTTTTACTTGCTTTTTGGTTTTGTTTTTTAATTTTTCCCAAACATCACTACCTAGTTTATGCACCTTAGGTGGTGCGCCTTCTTTGCCTGTGTATTTCGTTATTTTATGCAAGCTATTGATGTTTACATACAGTACATCATTATCTCTATAAATAATTCTAATAGCTTCTTGCTTGGTGCCATTTACATCTATCTTTTGTAAGCCGCTATACACGCCTATTCCATGGTCTATATGTGCGACAAAATCTCCTGGTTGTAACTCTTGCAGCACTCGCATAGTAATGGCTTTACCACGGGTATATGCTTGCTTTATTCTGTACTTATGATAGCGCTGAAATATTTGATGATCTGTATAGCATGCAACTTTTAAATTATCATCTATAAAGCCTTGGCTTATGCTGATGGGTATTGGTGTAAATGTAATATTGGCTTGCAGGTCTTCGAATATTTTATGCAAGCGCTCCAGCTGTTTTGGATTTTCGCTAAATACATAAATACCATATTCATCAGCTTGTTTTTTCTGTAAATCTTTAATTAGTAAATCAAAGTTTCTATTAAAGCTAGGTTGCTCTTTTGTTTTGCATTTATAAGTAGTAATATTATGGACAAGCAAAGTGGTTTCCATACTATTGCCAGCCCATTCTATCAATTTTTTTTGTTTGATAAAATGTAGCCAATCACCTATTTGCTCAAAGTCTTGTGGTTTTAGTTCTTTGATGGTTTGGTCTTCGTAGTCTACACTTACTTGTGTCAGCTGCATGGTTTCGCTTACGCCTTCTTGCAGTTTTATAAATCTATCTTTACAAAAAGCTAAGTCTTTAAACCAATAAATAGTATTACTTGGTAGATACTCTAACAAAGATACTTTTTCTTCTGTTATTGCATTGGTTTCTACATTTGGTACAATAGTTACTTGCAATAATTTTCTTTCACTTAGTTGCGTTTCAGGATCTATGATGCGGATGCTATCCACCTCGTTGCCAAATAATTCTATCCGATACGGTTTGTCATTACCAAAACTATAAATATCTAAAATGCCACCACGCACTGCAAATTGTCCTGGTTCATACACAAAATCTTCTTTTGTAAAACCTAGTATCACCAAAAAATCTGCAATAAACGAAAGGTCTATTTCTAAGCCTACCTTAAAGTGAATAGTGTTTTCGTTAAACTTATTTTGGTTGACTACTTTTTCAAAAATTGCTTCAGGGTAAGTAACTAATATTTTTTTTCTAATTTGTCCAGCAGT
Source organism: uncultured bacterium (assembly GCA_903921675.1). Lineage (GTDB taxonomy): Bacteria > Bacteroidota > Bacteroidia > Chitinophagales > Chitinophagaceae > CAIXQW01. The sequence continues at coordinate 11,364 of CAIXQW010000081.1, forward strand.
ATCATCTACAATTATTGCATCTTCTACATCTGTAGTATTTTGTTTTGCTTCTTTATTAAAATTATTTTCTGATACGCTAAACTTGCCTAATGCTTCGCCACGCAATGTTAGATGGCTGCTATTTAATTCTTTAAAAATACCACTTCGTTTATAGCTGTCTGGGAAAAAACAAATGTCTAATGCGCCGGTAATATTTTCTAAATCGTTATGAAAATAGGCAGCTTCTTCTTTGGTGTTCAATACTATTACATGATTGTAGGTAGTGCTATTAAATACGGTAGACACAATCAATGGAAGACTAGCGCCTTGCGCATTTTGGATAGAAATATAAGGTGCAGACAAAAATTGTTCAGCCCCATTCGCAAAAAGCGTGGGGTGTTTTGTATACAATTCTTGTAGAAATTGTAAATTCATAAAGTGTTGCGAAGGTAGGTAGATTGAAGGAAATTATAAGATTGATATTAAGGTGATTCTTTTAGGATATACTATTTTTCAACTAGCGATTGCTATCATTTTCTAAGCCTAACATCATTCTCATGTAATTTTTATGCTATTTACTATTCATTACATATTGATTAGAAATGAATCGACTATACTATTAGATTAGTATTGTTTGTACCTTTGCAATTAATGATTTGCCTTTGTTTGTGTCCATACAAACAAATCGTAAGCAGTAAACTACTAAACAATTTAAAAATTATCTTGAGCAAACTTATTATCATAGGTGCTGGCGCAGCAGGCATATTTTGTGCAGTAAATGTGGCGCGTATGTGCCCACAATTGCAGGTAATTGTTTTAGAAAAATCAAATCATCTTTTAGCTAAAGTGCGCATTAGTGGCGGAGGTAGATGCAATTTAACACATGCGCATGAAAGTATAAGCACAATGAGCAAATGCTATCCGCGAGGAGAGCAGTTTGTAAAAAAAACATTCCAATCTTTTTTTACAAAAGATACTATAGAATGGTTTGCACAGCGCGGCGTAAAAACAAAAACAGAAGCAGATGGTAGAATGTTTCCAGAAAGTAATAGTAGTGAAAGTATCATCGAGTGTTTACTAAATGAAGCCAAAAAATATAATGTAGAAATAAAATTGCATTGTGGTGTAGATAAAATAATTCCACCTTTAGGCACCAACAAACAATTTACATTAAACACCACCACGCAAGAAAAAATGCAATGCGATTTTGTACTAGTGGCAACAGGTGGTTTTCCAAAGGCAGAGCAGTTTCAATTTATTACTGCATTAGGTCATAGCATTAGTAATCCTATTCCAAGTTTATTTACATTCAATGCTACTAAAAGTGCAAAAACACATTTACCAAAACTTACGGACCTAATGGGTGTGGTAGTGCAAGACACTCATTTAAAAATTAAAGGAACAAAATTAGAAGCCTCTGGTCCAACACTCATCACGCATTGGGGTTTAAGTGGCCCTGCGGTCTTAACGCTTAGTGCCTATGGTGCCAAAGTATTGTATGATGCAGATTATTTGTATGAAGTGCAAATCAATTGGTGCGCATTTTTTAATGAAACAAATGCTTTAGAAAAAATTAGAGAAATGCGCAATATGCTTGGCGCACAAACTATAGCCTTGCGAAATCCATTTGGATTGCCAAATAGGTTGTGGGAATTTTTATTACAATCTGCAGAGATACAACCAAAACAAAAGTGGAGTGAGTTGCAAGCCAAGCAACAAAATTTATTAGCTAAGCAATTATGTAGCTACAATTTTTTGGCAAATGGCAAAACTACTTATAAAGACGAATTTGTAACAGCTGGTGGAGTAACACTTGCCGAAGTAACACCGCATTCCTGCGAAAGTAAATTAATTCCTAATTTATTTTTTGCAGGAGAGATTTTGGATGTAGATGGGAAGACAGGTGGTTTTAATTTTCAGCATGCATGGAGCAGTGGATGGGCTGTTGCAAAGGCTATTGTAGCAAAATGATAAAATTATTTTCTGATACTGATAAAGGTCTATAGCCTACTTTCTTGTTCTTTATGCAATTCAATTACCTTTGCAGCTTTAAAACTAATCAATGACTTTAGAGCAACAATTACAAGCACGCAGTAATAATATTTGTGAATTATGCGCATCTACCAACAAATTAAATGTATACGAAATTCCACCAAACCCTGAGAAAAGGGAAACTACTTGCTTGTACATCTGCATTAAATGCACAGACCAATTAGATAAAAAAGAAGAGTTGGATGCTGCACGTTGGGCTTGCCTAAAAGATAGTATGTGGAGCGAAGTGGCAGCTGTGCAAGTAGTTACTTGGCGCTTATTGCATCGCTTAAAAAATGAGGCATGGGCTGCAGAAGCTATAGATATGATGTACTTGGATGATGATAATATGGCTTGGGCAAAAGCAAGTGGCGACCATGAGAATGATAGCAATGTAGATTTGCATCGCGATTGCAATGGTGTGCAATTAAAAAGCGGAGATAACATTGTATTAATAAAATCTTTGGATGTAAAAGGTAGCACTGTAAATGCAAGGCTTGGCACAGTAGTACATAATATTAAATTAGTAAGCGGTAATACAGAACAAATAGAAGGCCGCATAGAAGGCCAAATGATTGTAATACTAACCAAGTATGTTAGAAAAAATTAATTGATGCTACAATTGAACTTTCATCATCTCCAATATATTTAAATAATAGTCAGTGTAAATCTGTACAATCAGATCACTTCTTTTTCCATCCTCAAAATTTGTGCAGCAAAATAAATCTAAATTTTTAGCAATCTAAAAAATTCTTCTTCGTGCATTTCTTTTACTTCTCCAGAAGCTAAATTACCTAATTGCAAATCTTCTATAGATATTCTTATTAATCTTTTGCATCTATGCCTAAGCGCAAAAACCATTTTACGTATCTGATGAAATTTTCCTTCTGTAAGTGTAATGCATAGCCAAGTATGTATGCCAATATTTTGCGTATTATTATTTATTTTATTAAAAATAATTGGCTCGTTTATAATTGTTACTTCGCATGGAGAACTTGTCCAATATACATCTCCTTTGATGCGAATAGAAACACCAGCTTGCAAATGTGCTATTGTTTCTTGGCTTACCGCATTAGCTACTTGCACTAAATAGCATCGCTTATGCAGTGTTTTACTTTCAAACAAAAGTTTAGTAATTTTTTTATTGGTAGTTAGCAATAGTAAACCTTCTGAATCATTATCCAATCTGCCAATAGCATGCGTACCTGTTGGAAAATTAAAATCTATTTCGCCAAGCATAGTACCCACTTTTTCGCCTACAAATTGCGAAAGCATTTTATATGGTTTATGCAACACAAAATACCGATTCTTAGCTACTATCATTACCAGCAAGGTAACCTTTTTGTGAATTGTAAGTATTTTTATTTGTTTATCTTATATTTGACTATATTTTTTTATATAATGACATCATTATTAGATAACATCAAAGACAATGCAGATCTATTAGAACAAATGTCTAAGGTAATGGTTACTAAAACTGTAAAGAAGGGGACATTATTACAAAAGAAATATGATGAAAACAGTAAAGTGTATTTCGTAAAAAAAGGTTGTTTGCGTAGCTATACAATTGATGATAAGGAAAAGGAGCACATCTTTATGTTTGCGCCTGAAGGGTGGATAATATCGGATATAGAAAGCCAAGTAAATAATGCGCCTACAGAGTTGTATATTGATGCTATAGAAGATAGTGAAATAGAAATTATGCCAAGAGGAAATGCGGATGAATTATTTTTTGCAAAAGAAATGGTTGATAATATTGGTATCTCTAGGTTGATGAAACGAATATCCGTATTACAACGCAGAGTGATAATGTTAATGAGCGCTACGGCCTTGCAGCGCTACAATGATTTTTTAGAAATGTATCCAAACATAGTGCAGCGTGTTCCACAGAAAATGATTGCATCTTACCTTGGTATTACACCAGAAGCACTAAGTAAGATAAGGGGGCAATTGGCTAAGCCTAAAAAATAAAACATTTGGTACTTTTTGTTTGTCAGAATTTTATAATCATTTATCGTCCTAAAATAAGTTGACGGTTTACAAATACTATTTTAATTCCTCTCTTTTATAGGTTGCTATCCTTGTTCTTTAGTTTTTAATAGATAGTATTCATTAAATTAAAGTGTGTCATTGGTTTCATATCTGGTTTAAAAATAGTCTTATATATTTCGACTGACAGAAGCCCAAGCAGAGATAAGTTCCTTTTCATTTAAATTGTGCATTCATGCTAGCAAGGTAGATTTTTTACGATTGCATCTTCACTTTTAAATGCTCCTTTTGTTTTGATTACTTTCTTTTTGCTTTTTACCATTGATAATACTTTTGTTTCCTTATTTAACTTTGCAATATTTTTTTGTTTCATCTTAAAAATTATTGCCGACTATACCCTAAGCAAATAGCTATTCTACTAGTTTTTCGTCTTGTCCCTGTTGTTTTATACTATTCAACTCCAAGGGCAAATACTATTTTCTAATATCAGTCTTTAATAACTTATCCGCTACATCTATTGCTAGATTCAGAATTTCTTTCTCTTCTTCCAATTGCTTTATCTTAGCCTCTTGCTGAGAAATATATGTTTTTGGGGGGAGCCTTCTTTTCATGGTAACTTTATTTTGCCAGCCTAATTTTTTATGTTTTCTTAACCATACCAAAACTGTGCTTCTGCCTTGTATACTATACTTAAGTTGAGCTTGTTTGTATATTAAATGCCCTTTTTCAACTTCATCTATTATTTGAAGTTTGAAGGCTAAACTGTAATCATTTTGAGTCCGTTTAAAAAAAAGTCGCTGTTGCTTGATTTTAGTATATAAGTTGCAGTTTAATTCAACTTATTTTAGGACTATAAATGGATAAACTAAATAAATACGTAGCCAAAATTTACAAAAAAATAGCAGTAAAATAATAATATCTATATTTGCTATCTAATACAATTTTATGTTTAAAAATTTTCTGAAAGATAAATTATTGATTGCAAAAATTAGAAATAGATTTATTCCTTCTGTGCAAATTGCCCAGCGCCAATTGTTTCATCAGTATCAATTGCAGGCAAGGCAAAATAGCTTGCCACCAATTGCGCAAACAGGTTTTAAAGTTTTTTCGCAGTTCGAGGAAGATGGAAAATTACTATACATTTTTTCTATCATTGGTATGGACAATAAAGTGTTTATAGAAATTGGTTCTGATGATGGTGTAAATAGTAATTCAGCAAATTTGTTTTTTAACTTTAGTTGGTATGGATTATTTATAGATGGCAATCCAAAAAGCATTGCAAGAGGTAGAAATTTTTATAGCAAGTATCCACACCCTTGGAATTACCAACCTACCTTTTTATGTGCAAAGGTTACCAAAGAAAATGTCAATCAGTTAATAGCAGATGCTGGATATAGTGGTGAAATTGGATTTTTATCTATAGATATAGATGGAAATGATTATTGGATTTGGAACGCTTTAGAAGCAGTGCAACCCAAAGTAGTAATGATAGAAGTGCTAAATGAATTTGGTATGAATGATATTGTAGTGCCATATGATGATAATTATGTTTTTCCTGGTAAGCATCCATTGTATCACAGTGCATCGCCAGTAGCTATGACCAAATTAGCCAATCGCAAAGGTTACAGATTGGTTGGTGCCAATGAATTAGGATTCAATTTTATTTATGTAAAAAACGGAATTGCAGATGATTTGATTCCAGAAGTAAGCGTAGAAAGTTTATTGCAACATCCATCCAACAAAGATGGTTATCAAAAATTCCAAGAAATAAAAGATTGGGAATATGTAAAAGGGTGAACTTATATGGCTAAGCAAGAAATATTTCTTGAAAAATAAGTAACATTGTAATTGAAGCTAATGGTTCACAACCAAAATGGCATCAGGAGAATATGTACCACTTTGGTTAGAAAATCCATTGACGTAAAGTGTATAAATAACACCTGGGTCTAAATAAACTAAAGCATTTTCAATAATAGTTGCATGATTGTAACTATTAGTTATGGATATTTTTTTTTCACCAGCTGAAAAATATTGATAATTGGTGGCATGTTTGAATTTTATGTTATTAAAAAAATAAATATTTTCCGATGTTGCATTTATACATTCATTTGTGGACAAACAATTTACAATTCTTAATTGTGCCATATCTTTCTTAATTGGCAGGTGATTATCCTCTATAATAAAAGCATCAAAATTTCCTTGAGAATCACTTGCAAATAAAGAATAATGCGCATCTGGTTTAATCTCTTTGGTTTCTACAAATATTGATTCATCTGTTGTATATAGTTTGACTTCTATTTTTCGTTTACCTGGGTTGATATTAAGGTAATGAGAATTGCTTTTGAAATAATTGCCTACTTGCTGCTCTGTTGTATCATCTATCCAAATTCTTATACCTTTTACATTAGGTGAGGCATGCATAAGTTGCATCTGCGATAAATATTGATTTGTTGTTGGATAGGTTGTAACCAATTTAGTACAACTAATAAAACATAGTATGCAAATAAACAATGTATAATTGAAGATTATTTTCATAAAGTAAAAATAATTGATTATTGAATAGAATAGATTTTATAATTATTATAGCCCTTCAATAATAAAGATATACGGGCTATGATTATTTTATCTTTTATTCAAGAGAATTACCCCCATTTTTCCAAAACACCACCTTTCTTAAAATATGCATCTACCTTTTTTTCTACAGCAGCATCTTTTTCCAAAACTGGCGCATGATGCGGTTTAATTCTTGCATCTATTATTACAGGCCCCTTGCAGCCCCAATGTTTGTGATGTGTAAAAGCAGCAATGCCATATATATCATGGCTAGGATTACTTCTTGTAAATGTTATCCATAAAAAATTATTCATTTTATGTGCTACAAAACTAGCATCATCACACACTACAATTATAGCTACGTCTTGTAATGCATCCAAATGATGTTCCAGCTGCTCATTTAAAATTATCATTTCTTTTGCAGCGCTTTCTGCAGTTGTATAGGCTTTGGTTTGCAAGGCAATTACACCAGGCATTGCCAATTGTGGATTTTCAAAATATTGCAAAGTTTTCAACGTATTAGGTATTGACGAAGCAAGATTTCTTATTTTATTGCCATAGGCAGCAAACACTACTTTGCTACCTGTGTTTAAGCCTGTACCGCTATAATCCAATGTATCAATACTTGTGTTTGTATAAAAGTGAATATCTCTATCTAAATGAATTCTTTCTAAAATATATCTCAGAAAGCCAAGTGGCTCTTGTGCATGCAATTGTTGCGTGTCATCTGCAGTTATAAATAAATATTTAGCTAAACTCAATTGGCCAGTACCTAATACATGATTTGCTATAGTAAGTATTTCTGCAGGCTGTTTGGTTTTATCATATGGTGTGTATCTTTCGCTTCCAATTGCAAATAGTAAAGGGTGCACACCAGCTGCATCTACAGCATGCACTTCTTGCAAGCCAGGTATTTCTTGTTGTATAGCACTGCCTGTAATTTCATGAATCAATTGTCCAAAGCTAGTATCCTCTTGTGGTGGTCTGCCTACAACAGTAAATGGCCAAATGGCATCTTTTTTTGCAAATACTTTGTGTACATGCATCAATGGAAAATTATGTTGTAAGCTGTAATATCCTAAATGATCTCCAAAGGGTCCTTCTGGTTTTGTAGCTGTACCATCCACGTATCCCGTAATGACGAAGTCGGCATCTGTACTAATGCAATAACCATCATCATACACATACCTATATCGTCTAGCGCCTAGTAGTCCTGCAAAAGTCATTTCGCTAATGCCCTCTGGCAAAGGCATTACAGCACTTACAGCATGGCTTGGTGGACCACCTACAAAGCAACTTACTTTGAGCGGCTGCCCCTTGTTGTTTGCTTTGGTTTGATGCACACCAATACCACGATGCAACTGATAATGCAAACCAATTTCTTGGTTAGTGGTATATTCATTGCCATTTAGCTGCACACGATACATACCCAAATTTGCTTTCATAATTCCGGGTGCATCTATATCTTCTGTATACACTTGAGGCAGTGTTACAAATGCGCCTCCATCTTTTGGCCAATGATGTATCAATGGTAAATCGCTAATAGCAATTTGCTGTTGCATCACAGGTTTGTTACTTGGGTTTTTGAGTGGTAATGCTTTTAATGCAGCTAGTGCCGATGAGAAATTTTTAATTGGATGTTTAATGGCTTTGATAGGGTCGGCTTTTAATTCTATAATTTGTTGCACCGCAGCCAATGTATCTCTAAAAATAAATTTGCTTCTGTCTAATGTGCCATAAATATTACTAGCTGCGCGAAATTTGCTACCCTTTACATTTTCAAATAATATAGCTGGTCCTTGTGCTTCATACATGCGTAAATGTATAGATGCCATTTCTAAATAAGGATCTACTTCTTGCGAGATGCGCACCAATTGTTGGTGCTTCTCTAAATCTAATAAACACTGCTCTAAGGATGCATAAGCCATAGTGTAAAAGTAATAGATTGGGTAGTAAAATAGGTATGATAAAAAATAGAATAGATGTGGGATAGGGTTTGGTGATAGTATAATTCTAATACTTAAATAATCAATTTTCCCCTTACTTTTGTGAATGCTTAAATTTGCTTTAATATCAATTTCATTCCTTTCAATTACCAATATTGTTAGTGCCAAAAAAACAAAGCATACCTCAATGTATTTTAGTTGGGGATATAACAGAGATATATATTCTCCAAGCAATGTACATTTTGTAAACCTAGAGAAATATGATTTTACTGTACATCAATTGAAGGCTACAGACAGGCCTAGTTTTAGTTGGAACGATTTAAAGCAAAATGTCAATTATATTATAGAACCCACTATTCCGCAGTATCAATATCGCATTGGCTATTTTTTAAACAAACAAAAAACAAAAAGTATAGAAATTAATTTCGATCATACTAAATACGTATCTGTAGATAACCAAATAGCTAGAGTTAGTGGCACTATTAATGGAGTTGCAATTGATAGAGAAATGATTCTACGACCCGATTCTTTTCTGCACTTTGAGCATACCAATGGTGCAAATTTTATGATGATAAATCATGCACAGCAATTTGCATTATTAAGTAAATATAAGTTTGCAAAAAATAAATTGAAGCTTGTGGCAAAAGCTGGTGTAGGTATTGTAATTCCTAAAACAGATGTAACTTTATTTGGAAAAAGGCTAGATAATAAATTTCATATTGCAGGTTATGTAACAGGTATAGAAACAGGCTTAAGATATTTTTTTACAAAAAAGTTTTATTTAGAATATACTGGCAAAATTGCTTTTGCAAATTATGTAAATGCATTGACAATGGAAGGAGGTAGAGCCAACCACTCCTTTTTTGCTTTTGAAAGATTGGGTAGTATAGGCTATTGTTTTAATTTCTAATCGTTTTACTTTTTACTCAAACACTACATTCATTTCTAGTTCTTCTTTGGCACGCAATACTTTTACTTTTGTAGCATCTCCTTTTTTAAATTTGCTAAGGGCCACCATATAACTTTGCATATCTAATATTTTATAATCACCAAGCTGTGTGATAATATCGCCTGCTTTCATGCCTGCTTTGCTACCTACTTTACCATCTGTAATACCATCTGCACGAACTCCATTGCCACTAAAAGTATAGTCGGGCATAATGCCAAGTGTTACTTTAAAACCAACCCCATCCATTTTCTTTTCGCGAGTTTTAGTAAATGCTAATTTGTCTTTTTTATTCAACTCGCCAATTAATTTATAGATGTAGCTTACCAATTTTTCTTCGCCTACAAAATTAATTTTATCTGCATCATCACTTGGTTTATGATAGTCGGAATGCAAGCCTGTAAAGAAAAATAATACAGGAATATTTTTCATATAAAAACTTGTATGGTCGCTTGGCCCAATACCAGCACTATCGTATTTAGGAGTAAAAAATGGTTTGCTTTTTTCTATTATAGGTACAAAGCTAGGAGATGTTCCTACACCACCTACTGTGATGGATTTTTTTGTTTCATCATAGCGGCCAAGCATATCTATGTTTACCATGTAGTTTGCCTTTTCTAGCAATTCGCTATTCATTTCTGTAAATTTTTTACTACCATATAATCCTAATTCTTCTCCACTAAAAGATAGCAACATGTAGTTGTTGTTTTTAAAAGGTTTTGTTTTTAGCATTTCTGCCAAGGTTAGCATAGCAGCTACACCACTTGCATTATCATCGGCACCATTATGTATTTGTGGTTCTTTGCCTGCAAACAAGCTGTTGTGGTCTTCTCCATAACCAAGATGGTCGAAATGCGCACCAATAATCACTGTTGTAGGACTTCCATTATCTATGAATCCTCCTACATTTCTACCTTCACGTATATTATCTTCTATTTGTATATTACCATAAAAGTCTATCCAATCTGCTTTTAATTTTGGTTGAATATATTTTTGCACAGCTTCGTAATTTACAAACACTACTATCTGTGAAAAACTTTGAGAAGATTTTGCTTTTGGGTCAAATGCATAATCGTGTTCTGCATCTATATCATTATAATAAATAATTCCTTTTGCGCCATTCTCTATTAGTTCAGTTGTTTTTTTTTCATACTCGGCTAGTGCTTCGTCATGTGGGCTGCTTAATAATTTTTTTGTAACAGTACTAATTGGCACCAATGCAAAACTACCTTGTTCATTTACTTTCGGCAACACCAATTCACTCATTTGACCATTACCACTAAAAGGCATTGGTACAAATTGTTTGGTACCTAATGTATCTGTAAAAATTGCTAATATAGTATTATCACTTAATTGCTTGCCTGTAACTACTTTGTAAGTTTGTAAATAATTTTCTTTCCAAAGTGGAGTAATGCCTATTGCCTTCATTCTGTCTGCAATATATTGTGCAGCTATTTTTTCTCCCATACTACCTGTGCGACGACCTTCTAATTTGTCGCTTGCCAAAAACTCAATATCTGTTTTTATTTGTGCGACTCTTTTGGCAGTATTTTTTTTATTGTTTTTTGCAACAATTGGCGATGCTGTAATTACAATTGCAAATGCAATTAATGATAGGTATTTCACGCAGAAAAATTATTTTAGCAAATATCTGATAATAAATTTAAAGATAATAGAATTAAAGTTTATTTATCATAGTAAATTAAATATTAATGAATTAGGGTTATTAAGTAGGAGTGGTAGAAGTATCAAATATTTACATTTCGGCAAAAATAAATTGGATATTTAAATGTGAGTTGGTTTTAAGATGATTCACTATTCTGGTAGATTTCTATAAATTTCATCAAGAGGATAAAGACTTTTTGTAATATGTTCTGTAAAAAAAATTGAATGAATAAATTTTGAGGTTTTTGCAGCTATCGCATCTGTGATAATAGTTGTGCTTTATATATAGGATGCAATTTTTTCTCACAATTCAGTTATAAGAATATACAACCGTTTACTAATAAATCTAATTTTTAATTCGCGTTTAAATTCGTTTTAGCTTTACCCCAAAAATTTTACTAAATGTAATTTAATGCAATGTCCTTAATTTCTTCATCTTTAGAAAATAACACTCACTTAAAATCACCTATTTGTTTAGCCCAATCCACCTTATATTTGCGTAAATTTTACAATAATGTTTAATACTCCTTTTACAAAACAACACATTGCCCTTGGTGCAAAAATGGCAGAATTTGCTGGCTACAATATGCCGATATCTTACACAGGCATTAACGACGAACATGCAGCGGTGCGCACCAAAGCTGGTTTATTTGATGTAAGCCATATGGGGGAATTTATTTTAAAAGGAGAACATGCTTTAGATTTAATCCAACGCATTACCAGCAATGATGCTAGTAAATTAGTAGATGGTCAGGCACAATATTCTTGCTTTCCAAATGCTACAGGTGGTATAGTAGATGATTTGTTGGTATATTGTATAGCGCAAAATAAAACTTATATGCTAGTAGTAAATGCAAGTAATATAGATAAAGATTGGAATTGGGTAAGTAGCCATAATACCAATAATGTAGAGATGCACAACATCAGTGAAAAAACTGGTTTATTAGCATTGCAAGGACCAAATGCAATTAAAATTGCACAACAGCTAACAGATATGGATTTAGTAAATTTAAAATACTACACATTCGTAAAAGGAAAATTTGCTGATGTAGAAAATGTATTGGTAAGTGCTACTGGCTATACTGGTGCTGGTGGTGTAGAAATTTATTTCGAAACTACAGATACTAGTGCTGCTGAAAAAATATGGAATGCAATATTTGCAGTTGGCGAGCCGCATGGCCTTAAACCTGCAGGACTTGGTTGCCGCGATACTTTGCGTTTAGAAATGGGTTTTTGCTTATTTGGTAATGATATAGATGATACTACTAGTCCATTAGAGGCTGGCCTAGGTTGGATAACAAAGTTTACTAAAGAGTTTACTAATAGCGAACATTTTGCAGCACAAAAAGCAGTAGGCTTGCAACGTAAATTGGTAGGTATAGAAATGATAGACAAAGGTATTCCACGCCATGGTTACAAAATGAAAAATGCGGAAGGTGTAGAAATAGGTGTTGTAACTAGCGGTACACAAAGCCCCAGTTTGAATAAAGCAATTGGAATGGCTTATTTAGTAGCAGGTAGCAATGCTTTAGATACAGAAGTATTTGTGGAAGTACGCGATAAATTATTAAAAGCTAAAGTAGTTAAATTACCTTTTTACCAAGCATAATTTATGAAAAAATATATTTGTAACGTTATTGTAGCAATTGTAGTAATGATAATTGCTTTTTCTTCTTGCGAAAGAAATAATATAGAAGAGCGCAAAGACTGGGCAGCTATTTATAAAAAGCATGGCGTAGATTCTGCTTGTTTTGAATTGGTAGAACATAGCAAAGAAAGAGTGTATTATTACAACAAGGCAAGAGGAAATACTCGCATGAGTCCTGCAAGTACATTTAAAATTATGGCTAGCTTAATAGCTCTTGAAACAAGTGTAGCACCTGACGAAGATTTAATAATAAAATGGGATGGAGTAAAAAGGCCACAAGAGCAATGGAATAAAGATATGAATATGCGCGAAGCTTTTAAAGTAAGCTGCGAGCCGTATTATAAAGAGTTGATGAAAAGAGTTGGCACCACAGAAATAAAGCGATGGTTGGATAGTACTGAATATGGTAATATGCAAATTGGCAATAATGTAGAAACATTTTGGACAGATAATAGCCTGCAAATTACTCCTGATGAGCAATGTGGTTTTTTAAAAAAATTATATTTTGATGATTTGCCTTTTAGCAAGAGAACAATGCGTATTGCAAGAAGCCTTATGCTGCAAGAAGAAACTAAAGACTATCGTTGGTATTATAAATCTGGCACTGCTGTAAGTGATACCATGCAAATGGCTTGGCTAGTAGGGTTCGTAGAAGATAGCACCAATCATCCATATTTCTTTGCCAATAATTTTTCTACAAAAGATACTGCTATCAATATCAAAGATTTAAGAATGCAGATTACAAGAGAAATTTTTCAAACAAAAGGTCTCTTGCGCGATAAATAAAAATTGTTAAAAATGAAGCATAAATATTTTTTTGCTTTACCACTTTTTTAATGATAATGAACAAATATGCAGTTGCGTATACTTTATTATCTGCAGATACAAGTTTAAAGGTATTTCATACTTTCCCTGCTATTAAAATTGAATGTACTTTCTCTATTAATGATATTATTAATCGGACCCAAAAAAAGTAGCATTTTTTTTACTTCTAGGAAATATAACGTTTAACATTCCATTCAATAAAATTATTTCTATCTTTACCTCACTATGGCACAGCTCGATTTATTTGCGCAGTTGGAAGAAGAAATTCAAATCCAAAACCAAAAGGTAATTACACCAGAGGTAAGTGAGCGCTTGTACCATAGCATTACGCAGGTAGCAAGCATGTTTCAGGTAAATACAAGTTTATTGCGTTTTTGGGAAAAAGAATTTCCTCAAATTAAATTGCGCAAAAATGGTAAAGGAGACAGATTGTACACAAAAGAAGATATTCAACTAATTGGTACTATTCATTACCTTACCAAACAACGAAAATTTACATTAGAAGGCACAAGAGAATATTTAAAAAAAGATAAAAAAACCGTAGAAAACGAAACCGAAATTGTGCAGAGCCTTTTACAAGTAAAACAATTTTTATTAGACATTAAAAAATCATTATCAGCATTATGAAAAATTTATTACTCCTATTATTGTTTATTACTCCAATAATTATGCAAGCACAAGAAAAAGTATTCAAAATCATACTCGACCCAAAAGATGGTGGTAGCAATATGTTGGTAGGTCAAATTTCAATTAAAGATATTCAAGCGGATGGCACTTGCGGTTGGTATAACAAAGGATTTGAAAAATACAAATTAGATTCTGCAAAAATAAAAGCTTTGCAAGCACATATTAAAGATTACAATTTTATTGTAATGCTTGGTACTTGGTGCGAGGACACCCAAAACCTTTTGCCACAATTTTATAAAACGATGATGGCTGGTAAATATCCTGTAGAAAAAATAGAATTGCTTGGTGTAGATAGAGAAAAACATGCACTAAATATTGAACATCTATTACTAAAGGTAGAGCATGTACCAACTATAATTATTAGCAAAGGTCCTCGCGAAATTGGTAGAATAGTTGAAACCATTCATAAAGAAAATATAGAAACAGAATTACTATATCTAATAGAAAAAGATATTGAAAATTGGAAATAATTTTTTTTTATTTTTAATCCCCTAAATTTTATTTTCTGACTTTAGAAATCTCCATTTATCATTCTTATAAAGATGTACAATCTTTTTGGAATCAAACACTACCAGCAAATCATTGTTTGCAATGGCAAGAGTTAGCTGTGGTAGAAGATGCAGCGATAGATTACATTAAGCCTATGTACATTGTTATTCAACAGAATAATGTAATGTTGATGCAATTGTATGCACAGTGTTTAACATTTTCCCCATCATTTATTAGTCAAGCAAATCTTGCACATCCGTTTAGAGTACTAAGTAGATTTGCATTAAATTGTATGCAGTTGAAGCTTTTAGTAATTGGTCATTTATTTAGGCACGACGGTGTGTATTACCATTTTTCTGCAGAAGTAAAAAACAAGCAACAGTTTTTTGCAAAAGCAATAGAGCAATTGCAAAAGAAAATAAAAAATAATGCAGTGTTTTTGAAAGATTTACCTGGCGAACTTTCCATGCCTTTTAAAATGAATACGCGTTATCAAGCTTTTGATAATGATGTAAGTATGCAATTGGCAATTCCGCCTACTTGGACTTCTATCGTAGATTACGAGAATGCCTTGACCAAGAAATATGCAAAACGTTTTAGAACTACACAAAAGCAATTTGTAGGTGTCGAAATTAAAGAATTGCAAATTGCAGATGTGCAACAATATCAAGACAGAATTTATCAATTGTACTTGCAAGTAGCCAAAAACCAATCGATTACTTTTGGTTTGTTGAATGAAAATTATTTTCCATTATTTAAGCAGCAAATGGAAGATAGGCTTAAAATGTATGGCTATTTTGTTGGCGAAAAACTAATTGCATTTAGCTCTGCCATCATCAACCATGGTGCTTATGATATGAACTATATAGGCTTTGATTATGACTACAACAATAAGTTAGGTCTTTATTTTAATATGCTTTTTTGTTGTGTAAATAATGCAATAATTGGTAAGTGCCATACTTTAGTCTTGGGAAGAACAGCATTAGAAGCAAAGGCCATATTGGGTTGTAAGCCTGTGCCAATTATGGGTTATTACAAAATCAATAATTTTTTATTTGCACAAATCACGAAACGATTTACCAATCGTACCGCACGAGCACAAGGTGAATTATGGATGAATAGGCACCCATTTAAAAGCGAAAATGCTAGTGAATCTGTTTAATTAAAAAATCTACAATTAATATCTGGCTGGCATTTTCACAGAAAAGAGAACATTTCTGGGTGTAGTTTTTACGTCTTTTAATTTTGAAGCAATATTTATAGTTAGCGAAAGCACAATATTACTGATTGAAATGGCAATAAAATTATGCTTATACATTACATTTACAATCCCAATAATTATTAATACACAATGGCGCAAAAACTTTTTTTATTAGATGCAATGGCATTAATTTATCGTGCTTATTTTGCTTTGGCTAAAAACCCACGCATTACCAGTGATGGCATAAATACCAATGCACAATATGGTTTTACAACTACTTTGTTAGATATTTTAAATAAAGAAAAACCCACGCATATTGCAGTAGCATTCGATCACTATGCACCTACAGAGCGACACGCTGATTATGAGTTTTACAAAGCCAATCGCGAGGCTGCACCAGAAGATTTAATTGCAAGCTTACCAGATATTAAAGAAATTTTAAATGGCTTTAATATTCCAATATTAGAAGTACCTGGCTATGAAGCAGATGATATTATTGGCACAGTTGCTCACATGGCTGCTGCTGAGGGCTTTGATGTATTTATGGTAACACCAGATAAAGATTATGGTCAATTAGTGACAGATAAAGTTTTTATTTGGAAACCACCTGCCTATGGCAATCCCTTTGAAATTATGGATGTAGAAAAAGTTTGCGCAAAATGGGGCATTCAAAGAGTATCGCAAGTAATAGATTTATTAGGGCTGATGGGAGATGCTAGTGATAATATTCCTGGCATACCTGGTGTAGGCGAAAAAACCGCAGCTAAGTTATTAGAGCAATATGATACGTTAGAAAATGTTTTAGCAAATGCACACAATGTAAAAGGTAAAATGGGTGAAAAAATAGCAGCAGGTGCAGATAGTGCTATCATGAGTAAAAAGTTAGCTACAATTATTATGAATGTGCCTGTAATCTTTGATGCTACAGATTTTCAGCATGACCCTCCAAATATAGATGCTTTAACAGAAGTATTTAATCGCTTAGAGTTTCGTACACTAGGCAAGCGTATTTTAGGCGATACTTTTCTGGTAAATACAGCTAGTAAAACAACCGTTGCGCCTGCTAATGCTATGCCAGATTTGTTTGGATTGCAAGCAGCAGGTATTACTTCGGCAATGCCTAATACGGTAGTAGAGCAGTCACAAGATTTATTTTCTGCACCAGCTAATTTTAACACAATTGCAGATGTTAGCCACGATTATGTTTGTGCAGATACAAGTGAAAAAATTAATGATTTACTTGCAATTTTAACAGCAAATCACACTATCTGTTTTGATACCGAAACTACCAATACAGATGCTAACCTTGCAGATATTGTAGGTATGAGTTTTAGTGTAGAACCTCACAAAGCGTATTATGTACCATTGGCAAAAGATGCGCAAGATGTTAAAAATATATTACAACAATTTGCAATTATTTTTAATGACGAAAGTAGAACTTGGATTGGTCATAATATTAAATACGATATTTTAATCTTAAAATGGTGTGGATTTTCTATAAAAGGAAAATTGGTAGACACTATGCTAGCGCATTATTTGGTAGAGCCAGAAGGCAGACGCAGCATGGACATATTAAGTGAGCAGTATTTAAATTACAAGCCTGTTTCTATTACAGATTTAATAGGCCCAAAAGGAAAATTTCAGGGCAATATGCGTGATGTAGAAATTGAAAAAGTAACGGAATATGCAGCAGAAGATGCGGATGTAACTTTACAGCTTAATTCAATTTTACAAAAAGAATTAAAAGATAAAGATGTAGAAAAATTATTTAATAATATAGAATGCCCACTGGTAAATGTGTTGGCAGATATGGAAATAGAAGGTGTGCGGATAGACAATGATTTTTTAAATAAATATAGCGTGGAGCTAGAGAAAGAAATTAAATTGGCAGAAGAAAGTGTATTTAAACAAGCCGATTATCGTTTCAATTTAGCATCGCCAAAACAACTAGGCGAAGTGCTGTTTGATAAATTACAACTAGACCCAAAAGCGAAAAAAACTGGCAAGAGCGGCCAATATGCTACTGGAGAGGAAGTACTTAGCAAGCTAGCTAGCAAGCATAAAATAGTAGATGATATTTTAACTTTCCGCGAGTTGAGTAAATTAAAAAGTACTTATGTAGATAGTTTGCCATTACTTATCAATCCGCGAACCAATCGCATACATACGAGCTACAACCAAGCTGTAGCTGTTACGGGTAGGCTTAGTAGTAATGCGCCAAACTTGCAAAATATTCCTATTCGTACAGATAAAGGAAAAGAAATTCGTAAGGCATTTATACCACGCGATGCAGAGCATATTTTAATAAGTGCAGATTATAGCCAAATAGAATTACGCATTATTGCTGCTATGGCCAACGACGAAAATATGATTGCAGCATTTAAAAATAATATAGATATTCACATAGCTACTGCTGCTAAGGTTTATGGCATAGATGCTAGCGAAGTAAGTAAAGAACAGCGTAGAAATGCCAAGGCTGTAAACTTTGGAATAATTTATGGACAAAGCGCATTTGGGCTTGCAGAAAATTTAAATATTTCTCGCACAGAAGCTAAAGATATTATAGATACATATTGGTTGCAATTTAGTAGCATAAAAACCTTTATGGATGCACAAGTAAATAGTGCAAGAGAGTTGGGTTATGTCCAAACTATTTTAGGTAGAAAGCGTTGGCTAAAAGATATTAATAGTAGCAATCACACAGTGCGTAGTTTTGCAGAACGAAATGCCATTAATATGCCAATACAAGGTAGCGCTGCCGATATGATAAAAATGGCGATGATAAAAATTCAAGCCGAAATGAAGCGCAGAAATCTAAAAAGTAAAATGATTCTGCAAGTGCATGATGAGTTGGTTTTTGACGCACATAAATCCGAAGTAGAAGAACTGAAAGTGCTTATAAAGCAATTGATGGAAAGTGCAATGGCATTACCAAATGGCGTACCAACCACCGCAGAAGTAGGAGTTGGAGAAAACTGGTTAGCAGCACATTAGAATTTTTGTATAACAACCCTAGCATTAAAATTTCTGTAAAAAAAGAATACTCTATTTTTTAGCAATCAAACCATGCATTGCCTAGGTATCATTTTAAAAGAAGAGAAAATGTAATCTTATTGCAGAAAATATATTTTTTGGCATTAATTCTAAATTCTTGTGATGATAATCAATACCAAAACCATGCTTCCAACAATTACCTTTGCCTTATGAATAACACCGCTAAGTTTTTAATTGTTTTTTTTATTATACTGATTGTTGGATTTCTTACTTACTTTAAATACCAGCAAGATCATCATTTGCATAACCTGCAAGTACTAGGAGAAGGTGGGCATGTGGTAGGTGCTTTTTCGTTCACAGACCAAGATGGTAAAACAATAACAGAAAAAGATGTAGATGGTAAAATAAGAATTGTAGAGTATTTTTTTACAACTTGTAAAGGCATCTGCCCAAAGATGAATGAAAACATGGCTAAGGTATATCAAGTGTTTAAAAACGATGCCGATGTGGTAATACTTAGTCATACTGTAGATCCTGAAACAGATACAGTAGCACAATTAAAAAGATATAGCCAAAAGTTTGAAGCAAACCCAAGCAAATGGCATTTTTTAACTGGTAAAAAAGAAGACTTGTATCGCAAAGCCATAGAAGATTATTTAGTGACTGCTGCCGATAGTACACAAAAGAAAATTATTCCATCATTTATTCATACAGAGAGATTTGTATTAATAGATAAATACAATAGAATTCGTGGAAGATTTTACGATGGTACCAATGAAGGCGATGTGCAGCAATTAATTGGCGACATTAAGGAGTTAAAAAAAGAAACTGCAGATGCTGGTATGCAAACAAGCAATTAATCCAAGCGGTTTGCACTTTTGATTATATCTATAAAAATATGGTTTTACTGCAAAATTTTACAAAGCTATGATACTTTAAGCCTAAAGCAGTAATACCTTTGCAATACTTAAAACACTTCAAAATATTTTATGTACAAACATTTATTATTATTAGCCTGCGTAGTTAGTATTTTTGCATCTTGTGGAAATGGTAGTTTTTCTGTATCTGGAAAAATAAAAGATATGCCAGAACAAAAATTTTATTTAGAAGAATTAGGTGCCAATGCAATAGCATCGTTAGATAGTGGAATGACCAAAGCCGATGGTAGTTTTAGCATAAAAGGAAAAGGAACAGAAGAAGCTTTATATAGAGTGCGTTTTGCAATGGGCAAATATATAATGCTTGTATTAAAAAATGAAGCTGCTACCATAGCTGGCGATTGGAATAATTTAGAAGAGTATCACATAGATGGTAGCCAAGGGAGCCAAACTTTAAAAGTATTTTTAACTGCTTTGCGCGAGCATATTCGCGATGTAAATAGTCTGGATTATGTAACCAAGCAATTGAGCCAAAAAGGTGGCAATAAAGATAGCATGATGCAAGGTGTGCAAGATGATTTAAGTAGAATGAACAAAGAGTTTGTAAGCTATGTAAAACAATTTTCAGATACAACTTCTTTAGTGCCTAATGCAGTGTTTGCAGCTAATTTGCTAAATCCAAATATAGAAGGTTATTACTTAAAAACATTTTATGATAAGCTACCAAAGCGTTTCCCAAATAGCCAACAAGCAAAAGCATTTGCAGATATTTATAGTAAAAAATTTGCAACTGCGGAAGCTCCAGTAAAAGATACTTATGTAAAAAAAGATGATGGCAAATACAACGTACGATCAAAGGATGCAGTAGTAGCTACAGAGTTTAGTGCACCTACGCCTGATGGAAAAATAGTGGCACTAAGTAGCTTTAAAGGTAAATATGTATTGGTAGATTTTTGGGCAAGTTGGTGTGGCCCATGCCGCGCAGAAAACCCAAATGTATTGGCTGCTTACAGACAATTTAAAGAAAAAAATTTCGACATCCTGGGTGTAAGTTTAGATGATGATAAAGCCGCGTGGCAAAAAGCAATTGCCGCTGATGGATTGGTATGGACACAAATAAGTGAGTTGAAAAAATGGCAAAGTGTAATTGGCAGACAATATAATATTGAATCTATACCGAGCAATGTATTGATAGACCCAGATGGATATATCATTGCAAAAGATTTACATGGTGATGAACTAGAAAAAAAATTATTAGAAGTATTAAAGTAAACGATAGTTTGCATTCTTAATAATTTTATTTGTGGTATAGCTTGCATCTGTTTAAATTCCTTTTACTACTATTAAGCCAAAGTTTGTGTCTCAACAAACCTAATCTAATACTAGAGTTCATTTATCAATTTTAAAAATTACAAAACCAATGCTAAACAAAGCAGCTATACACAACTATTTTTTACAACAAATAGCATCTAAAATGGTAATGCTGCAAAGTAACCTCGACGACCTTACCATTGCTAGCCAAAACGAAAGCAAAAGCACTGCTGGCGATAAGCACGAAACTGCATTAGCAATGCTACAAATAGAGCAAGTAAATGTGCAGAACCAATTAGATGAGTTTGAGTTAAGCAAAAATATTTTAGACAGATTGGATATTACATTGGTAAACGATTCCATTATTCCTGGTAGTTTAATAAAAACCAACAAAGGATATTTTTACCTAAGTGTAGCCGCTGGTAAAATGGTAGAGGATGGTATCACTATTTTTTCCATGTCGGCAAAGTCCCCATTGGGTAGTAAATTATTAGGCAAAAAAGTTGGAGAAAAAATTGTGCAGAATAATGTGGAGTATGCAGTGGAAAGGTTTGAGTAATATTATTTCAACCAAAAGTTAGAAGCTTATTAAATTCATTCTTTGTGCCTCTTTGTGAAAATTTTTGCGTCACTTTGTGGAATAGTTACACAAAAGCCACGAAGTAGTCACAAAAGCCACAAAAAGGAATAAGGCTAAATAAATTCATTCATAATTTATAAGAGTAATGCATTTTTAAATTCTTCCTTCTTGTATTCTCTTTGTGGAATAATTTTTCTATAGATAAATAATATTTTTGTTTCTTTGTTATACATATTTCTCAAAAAACATGAAACAAATGATTGAAAAAACGAAAACGAATTATCTAACATCATACTTGGTTGCGCCATAGAAGTTCATAAACAATTAGGTCCTGGATTACTAGAATCAGCTTATTAAGAGTGCTTGTATTATGAATTAATAAAAGCCGGTTTATCTGTAATAAAAGAAAAACCAATGCTAATCATTTATAAGGATATCAAATTAGATCATGGTTACAGAATAGACTTACTTGTAAATAATAAAGTGGTCATAGAAATTAAAACTGTAGAAGCATTTACGGATGTTCATGTGGCACAAGTTCTCACCTATTTAAAACTCGGAAATTAGTTATTAAACTTTCATGTAACAACACTTAAATCTGGCATCAAAAGAATAATTATTTAACACTCCTCTTTCAACTCCAATAGCGCCACACTCTCTACATGATGCGTATGCGGAAACATATCTACAGCTTGTACCTTTATTACTTTATATTTTTCGCTAAGTAGCGCAACATCTCTAGCTTGTGTAGCAGGGTTACAGCTTACATACACAATTCTTGGAGCTGCTATTTCTAATAGTTTATCTACCAAAGCCTGATGCATACCGGCTCTTGGAGGATCAGTAATCACCACATCAGGCTTGCCATGTGTAGCAAAAAATTCATCGTTACAAATTTTTATTACATCGCCTGCATAGAAATGTGCATTCTCCAATTGATTCATGCGTGCATTTTCTTTCGCATCTTCTATGGCTTCTGGTACACTTTCTACTCCAACTATTTTACTTACTTCATTGCTACAAAATATACCAATGCTACCAGTGCCGCAGTACAAATCATACAGCACTTCTTTGCCAGTAAATTGCGCAAATTCTCTAGTGATGCGATATAAGTTTTCTGCCTGCAAAGTATTGGTTTGAAAAAAACTTTTCGGGCTAATTTTAAAAGTAAAGTCTTCTAATTTTTCTGTAATATATCCAGGTCCTTTTACAGTTATTACATCCAAATCGTAAATAGTATCATTCATTTTAGTATTGATGGTGTAATGCAACGATGTAATTTGCGGAAATGTATTTTCTAAAAATTGTATCACATCGTTTACCACTTCTATATTTTTTTCACCAAATACAATGTTTACCAAAGTTTCGCCTGTAGCAGTGGTGCGTACCATCATATTACGCAATAAACCGTTATTGTTTTTTATATCGTAAAACGTATATTCTTTTGCTAATGCATAAGCTCGAATACCATTTCTAATTTCGTTTTGCGGCTCAGCCATCAAGTGGCATTTATCAATGTCTATCACTTTATCAAACAAGCGTGGTGCATGAAAACCAAGCACATCACTAAGCGGCGAAGCAGTAGTATTTAGCTCCTCATGGCTTAAATATTTTTTATTGCTAAATGTAAATTCTAGTTTATTTCTGTATTGATATTTTTTTTCACTACCAAGTATTGGTAAATACTCAGTATCTTTTACTCTACCAATGCGCGACAATACATCTTTTACTTGCTGCTGTTTATATTGCAGTTGCAGCTCGTAAGGCAGCATCTGCCATTTGCATCCGCCACACACTCCAAAGTGTTGGCAATCTGCGGCTATTCTGTTTGGGCTAAGGCTTACTATATTTTTCACTCCTGCCTCTGCCCAATCTTTTTTATTTTTTTTAAGATATACATCTACCACATCGCCAGGCACAACACCTTCTATAAATATTACTTTATTATCTACCCTCGCAATAGATTTTCCTTCAGCAGCATAGGTGTCTACTGTTATGCCAAATAATTCTTTGTTACGTTTTTTGCTCACTTTTTGATTTCGTTATTTGCTTGTAAAAGTTGTAAAGGTAACAAGCTATTTTCTTTTTCAACCACTTTGTATAATTATGTTTGTATGGTAATTAAATAAATAAAAATAATTTTTAAATTAGTACACAATGAAAAAAGTATTATTTACTATTTGTCTTAGCGTTTTAGTAATAGCAGGTTTAGCAAAAGATGGTTTTCATGTAAAAGGAACAATTCGCAACAATACGGATTCATTAGTATTTTTTTGCTACTACTTTGGCAGTGGCACCACGGTGCAAAAAATAGATAGCGCAAAGCTTACACCAGGCACTGCTACTATAGATATGAAAGCGGATAGAAAAATCACCTCTGGTATTTATATGCTATTATTTGCAGATAAAAGCCCGCAGGTAGAAATGATTGTAGAAAATGGTAAAGAAATTGATTTTGATTTTGATAAAGCAGATTTTACCAATAGCATGAAGTTTGTAAACGACGAAAACAATACTCGCTTCTATGATGATAAAAAATTCATTGCATCTCTAAACCCGCGCATTACAGAGCTTGGTAAAAAATTAGAAGGTGGCAAAAAGAAAGACACAACTTATGTAAATGAGCAATACGAAATTATTAACCAAAGCATTTTTAAATACCGCGACGATTTAATAGCCAAAGACCCTGCAAGTATTTTATCTGTATTGTACACTGCAATGAAAGAACCTGTCATGCCAAAAAATATTACTGCTATGAAAGAAGGTAGAACCAAAGACAGTTTAAAGTTTGTGTACTACAAAAATAATTATTGGAACAACTGGAATTTTGGCGATGATAGATTGATATATGCACCATTATTAGAAGCTAAATTGACCAACTACTTTAAGCTAGTACCAAGCATACCCGATAGCTTTAATGTAGAGGCAGATAGAATTATGAAGCAAGTAACATGCAATACCGATATGTATAAATTTTCGTTTTGGTGGATGACGCGTTATGCTGGTGTAAGCAAAGTAATGGGCATGGATGAAAGCTATGTGTATATGATAGAAAAATACGTAATGGGGCGCGATTATTGTGGGCATTTAGATAGTGCTACAAAAGCAGCTTATGTTACAGATGCACAAAAAATTGGTCCAAATACAATGGGGAAAAAAGGTAGAAATATAGAAATGCCAGATGATAAAGAAGTACCACAAACACTTTGGAACACCTGCACCAAAGGCGACTTTACAGTACTTGCATTTTACGACCCTACCTGCCACCACTGCGAAAAAGAAGTACCAAGTATGGACAGCATGTTGAACATTGTAGAAAAAGAAGAAGGCATAAAAATTATGAGATTTGCTGTAGAAAACGCAGATGAAGATGTAAAATGGCACAAGTTTATAGAAGATAAAAAACTACACAACCATTGGGTGCATGTACACAACCCTAGCCGCATAGGCAACTACCGCGCCGACTACAATGTATATAGCAATCCCATCTTTTATTTGTTAGATAAAGACGCCATTATAATAGGCAAACGCATAGACCATAGTAATATTGGTGGTTTAATTAAGCATTTGAATGACGAGAAGAAGAAGGGGAAATAAGGATTAAAATATTTAATCTGGTCTTACAGAGTTATTCTCTTGTAAGTTTTGCTATATGGAATTAGCACATTTTTATTTAAATTAAATATTTCAGAATTAGAAAACTTATTGATACTTAAAAAAAGTAGTTATTTTTGAAAATATGATTTAAAAATAATTGTCCAAATAGTAAA
>CAIXQW010000082.1 GCA_903921675.1 uncultured bacterium
ACTAACTTGACAAAGTTCTAAAGAAATATGGAACAAAAAACCTCCTAATTTTGACCACATTACCTTATTCATAAATTGCCAAAATTGGTAATTAGCAGTATTTTGAATATCGTTAAATTCAACAAAACAAATATAATACAAAAAAATGCTACTCCATTACGAAGTAGCATTTTTCTATTGTGTTTAAATTTAAAAAAAATTATTTTGTAAACTTCAAAGTAGCTTTGCCAGTAGCATTGCTTACTTGTACAAGATATACACCGCTAGCCATAGATGGTAAACTTACATTTACTAAGTTTCTACCACCATTTGTTGTAACACTTTGGTTTTTCATGTTTTTTCCTGTGATATCGAAAATAGCAATTTGATAATCGCTAGTAGCTTCCGAGCTTATCATTAATTGCAATACATCATTTACTACATTACCCATTACAAAAATATCTGCATTTTGTAAGCTGTAATTATTAATAGCTACAGAACCATTAGTGATATTAATATCATCTAAAGTCCACTCTTCTGCATTAGCAGAAGCAGCTGCTGTAGATACATATTTAAATGCAATATGGAAAGGTGCAGATTTATATGCAGCCAAGCTAGTGTTATTAATAGCTTTCCAAGCAGTATCGGAACCAACTGTAGTAGGTAATACTGTCCAAGAAGCACCATTAGGATTGCCATTTACAAAGTTTGTACTTACATACACTTCTTTGATAGTTGCGCCAGAAAAGCGTGTTTTAGTCCAGAAGTGTAAATATGGAGTAGCCATAGCACTCATATCTAAAGAAGGAGAAATTAACCAATCTGTATTGTCGAAAGTAGTAGTAGCATTTGCGCCATTTACATACACCGCATTTGTATCAGAATGTCCAAAAGCAGAACATCTCCAAGTAGCAGTACCTGCTACAGAAAATTGTTTAAAGCCGCCTAATAAAGGTGCAGCACATCCTACAAACGATTCTGACAATGATGTAACTGGCGGTGGTGGCGCGGCCTCTGTATTAAAGTTCCAAGTAGAATCATTATAGATGCCATAAGAATTGTATGAGCTATTGGTAAAACTTGCACTATCAAACTGCACTGCATAAGAAGTGCTGTATGCTAATACTACATTATTGATAAACACTGTATCGTTGCTAATAACCACATCTGCACTTGGCACTGTGTAAGTAACTTGTGTAGCAGCCGTTAAATTTTTTAAATAAATATTACCAATACCCGCAGTAATTGGTTTATCGAAACGCATAGACAATTGTGTTGTAGCAATAGGTACATTGTTACTATTATCAAATGGTTGTTTGTTTACAATAGATGGTTTTGGATTTAAGGTAGAAAAGTTCCAAGAAACCATATCATAAATACCATCGCATTTGTTACCTAAATTTGTAAAGCAAGTAGAATCGAATTGTACTGCATAAGCAGACCCCATCGCAAGTGCAACACTTGGAATAGTAACTGTATTTCCAGATACTGTGCAACCACTAGCAGGGATTGATACATTTGTACCAGCAGTATTGTTGTACACTGTTACATTGCCTGTGCCAAGTGTAATTGGCTTATCGAAAGTTACAGATAAATTAGATGTGCCAAATGCAACATTCGTAGCATTATCAGCAGGTATCGTAGATAATAAAATTGGTTTTACAACTGGCACACTACTAAATGTAATAGACAAATCGTCGATAGCTAAACCATCATTACCTGGACCAGAAATTTTCACATCGCTCCAACGCAAATAAATAGTTGCGCCTACTGGTATTGTAATATTTACAGTTGCAGATTTTGCAGATTGATTGGCAGGTAAATTGCCATCAATAGTACCTGTAGTTCCAGATGTTATTAATGATGTAAACACCAAGCTATTATTTGTAAACCAAGGGCTAGTAGTATCTGATATACCAGTAGCAGCAGTAGAATATTCAAATACTAAAGAATCTGTAGCAGCTGTAGCATGCCCTAATCTCCATTGTTCACCAGTAAAGTTAATTACGAAAGATGTAATTGTAGAACCAGTATTATTTGTAATTGCTACACCCCATTTCATTCTATTAGTACCAGACGATACAGAACCCAATGCTCTTTCTATAGCAGAGGTAGCACCAAAGCTATAAGTATTACCAGTGTTAGAAGCACCATTGCCTCCAGAGTACATTTGATCTGCATTTGCACTTGTACCATATTCAAAAGTACTCCAACCAGTGGGGAAATTAGTACTTGGCGTAACAGTAGTATCTAATGTATTGAAATTTTGGGTATAAGACATTGTTGTAAGATTTACTTGCGCATTTGCAACTACAAAACTCAACAATGCTGTAATGGTTATAAAAATCTTTTTCATTTTTGTTTGTATTTATTTTAATTGTAATAATTATTGAAC
>CAIXQW010000083.1 GCA_903921675.1 uncultured bacterium
AATGAAAATTTTATTATGTTTTGTGTGTGATATTGGTAAAACTTGGTTTTCATACAGCAACATATTTTTTCTACCTTGGCAACCATATTTTTTTCATCACAACCAAATTCTTGCTTGGTATAAATATGCCCAATATTATATTTAATGATTAATTCCGGAATAATTTTTTCTGGTAAGCCTTCAAAAATAAATAAGTCAGAACCAATTGCTTGTAAACTTTCTTTCAATGCTGCAACGCAATCCTTAATAAAACGCATACGAATAGCACCAGTTTTTCTAAATCCATATATGGTAGAGCAGCACCAACGTGGGTCTAAAATAAATATAGGCATAATGCGATGGTTGGCTTGTACTGCAGCATGTAGCGTCTTATTATCATGAAGACGCAAATCGTTTTTAAACCAAACTATTGCCGCGTTGTTTTGCATTTGCAAAATATTATTTTATTATAAACAAAAATACGACCCTAGGGTCGTATTGCTTATTTAAATACTTGATTTGCAATAGGTGATTGCTATTGGTATTATGCTTTTACTGTGCTTGGATTTTTATTTGCACTCCAAACAGCATATCCTCCAAAGAAAATTGCAGAGAAAAATAAATCGCTTACAAAACTATTTTTATAAAAAGGTATAGCGGCTATAAAACAATTTATTAAACCATCCATTGTTTTTGGATATAAATTAAAGGTAGTATCTGCCCAAACACCGAAATTGCTGATAGAAAAAAATAATAAACTGCCTATTACGCAGTATCCTAAAACATTGAATGCCGTTTTGTTTTTTAATCGAGTGCCAATAAAGGCTACTAAAGCAAATGCGGCATAATTAAACAATTGACTCATGCCATAAAATCCAGGAGTTTGTGTATGATGAGTAGTATAAGTATATTGTAAATACAAATCGCCAATTAGCATTGTAATTAATGGTAATGCAATAGCTATTTTTTTATTAGTGAATATACTTCCAGCAAATAGGCCCATTGCCAATACAGGTGTAAAGTTTGCAATAAATGTATTTTGGCTAGTTATGCGCAAAACTATACAAGCTAATACAAGTGCGGCAGCCAATATGTTTTGTTGTTTATTATTCATTCCTTTATTAATTTAATTGTTTGCAAAAATGCATTATTTCCATGAAAAACCAATGAGGTATTTTTCACAATGTATCTACAATACAGCCAAAGCACCTTTTAAATGATCAATTACTTTAACTTCTGTAGCATCTACTTTACGTAAGTCTGCTAATTCTACACTAATCATATCTCCCAAGTGTACTAGGTACAAGCTTTTGGTAATAAAGCCTTTGCCTTGTGCATGAATATCTATAATATCTTTTGCATACTTTTTTATTATAGGCTTTGTAATTTCAAATCTTGCGGATGTTCTTTTATGTTCAAATCCGTTAAATAGATTAATTACAGTATAATCTCCTTTGGTTCTCCAACCTACATATTCGTTATGGTTCATCTCTGGATAAACATGATGGCATGCTAATACTTTACTGTTTTCATTTAGTTGTTGTCTAAAACGCACTGTTACCGCTTCGTTGCCATTGCCACAATACATAAATATTTGCTTGTTTAATAATTTTTTAGCTACTAACTTAGCTTGTTTAGCAATAGCTTTTTCTTCTTCTGTAATTATTGCTACGGCTTCATAAACTTCTTTTTCATAGCTATTGCTAATAATGCCATACATGTTTAGCATTTTCATTAAAGCCACACTGCTAAATGCAAATGCACTGCGCGGAGGGTAACCACTTGGTAAGCCTATAATAGGATAATCTTTTTTGCCAGCAAGCACTAATAATTTGCCTCCACTTGTTATGCAACAGATAGTTGCTTTTTGTTTTGCAGCTTTGCTTACAGCCTCTAACGTTTCTTCTGTATTGCCACTATAGCTGCAAGCTATAAATAAAGTATGCTCATTTACAAAAGCTGGAATATCATAGTCCTTGTTTACAAAAACAGGTAATTTGCTTTTGGAATGCATTAAATAATCTTGCATAAAACTACCTCCAATACCACTGCCACCTAATCCACTAATTACAATATTTGTAATATGTTTGCTATCGTATTTCGATTTTAGGTTTTTGGTTAAATTGATTGCTTCTAATAGTTGTTGGCCAAAAAGTTGTACTAATTCTTTCATCTTTATTTTAAATTAAATTTGTTTTTTGTAAAAACAATCATTGCGGTTTTCAAAAATTATTTTATTTTACCATGCAAAATAAACGTAAAATGTCCACGCAAAAAAATAATGATGTTGGAAAACAAGGAGAAGAGCTTGCATTAAGCTATTTAAGAGGTAAAGGCTATCAAGTATTGCATTGCAATTGGAAAGGTGGCAGAAACGAAATAGACATAATAGTAAAAGAAGGCAATACTACTATCTTTGTAGAAGTAAAGGCTAGAACTACTGATAATACTGGGCATCCAGAACAATTTGTTACAGCAGCAAAGCAACGCGAAATTAAAAAAGCAGCGGAGATTTACTTATTCGAAAACGAAACAGATAAAATTAGGTTTGATGTAATCGCAATTACCTATTGGCCCGGTGCAGATACAGAAATTATGCACTTCGAAGATGCATTTTTCTAACAATTAAAATTTATTTGCATTTCCTACATAATTATGTGGATTTACTTCCTTTAATTCTTTGCGCACCTTATCTGATATTTTTAAGGTGTCAATAAAGGTATGCATACTATTTTTTGTAACATGCGCATTACCTCTAGTTAAATCTTTCAATGCTTCATAAGGTTTTGGAAAATTTTCGCGGCGCAATATTGTTTGAATAGCTTCTGCAACTACGGCCCAATTATTATCTAAATCAGTATGTATTTTATACTTATTTACAATCAATTTATTATTACCTTTTGCCAAGCTGTTTAATGCAATTAATGTATGTGCAAATGGTACTCCAATATTACGCAAAACAGTACTGTCTGTTAAATCTCTTTGCAATCTGCTGATTGGAAGCTTAGCAGAAAGGTGTTCAAAATTTGCATTAGCTATTCCAAGGTTTCCCTCTGCGTTTTCAAAGTCAATTGGGTTTACTTTATGCGGCATCGCACTGCTGCCTATTTCGCCTTCTTTAATTTTTTGGGTAAAATAATCCATGCTTACATAAGTCCATACATCTCTTGCATAATCTA
The DNA here is from genome assembly GCA_903921675.1 of uncultured bacterium. Taxonomy (GTDB): domain Bacteria; phylum Bacteroidota; class Bacteroidia; order Chitinophagales; family Chitinophagaceae; genus CAIXQW01. Next base: position 3,159 of record CAIXQW010000083.1, read on the forward strand.
TCAAAATAGTATTGATGCGCTTAATGCAATCAAACTGTGCCGCAAGCATATCGTAATGTTCTATTTGTGTGGTAAACTGCATGCGTTTTAGGCCTAGTGTTTTATTTACAAAGTTGTTTGCAAATTTTGCCCAACTAATTTTTGGATAAGCCAAAGTATGTGCATTGAAGTTGCCAGTTGCACCACCAAATTTTGCAGTAAATGGAATTTGTTTCAGCAATGCTATTTGGTTATTGATTCTTTCTACAAATACCATCCACTCTTTACCAAGGGTGGTAGGGCTTGCTGTTTGCCCATGGGTGCGTGCTAATAGAGAAATGGTTTTCCAGTCTTTTGCACAAGCTCCTAAATGTTTTACAAGCAATTCGTACTGGGGTATTAAAATTTCTGTAACTGCATCTCTCCAAAGCATAGGTATGGCGGTGTTGTTAATGTCTTGGCTGGTTAATCCAAAATGCACCCATTCTTTATGCTTAGTTAAGCCAATAGCGTCTAATTTTTCTTTAATAAAATATTCTACAGCTTTTACATCGTGATTTGTAATTTTTTCTTTTGCTTTAATATCCAATGCATCTGCTTCCGAAAATTGAGCATAAACAGCATGCAATTTTTTATTTTGCGAAACAGAAATAGGGAAGAATTTCAAGTTGCTCAATTCTATAAAATAAAGTATTTCTACTTTTACACGGTATTGTATAAGTGCTTGCTCGCTAAAATATTGTTGTGCTATTTGGGTTTGCGATTGGTAGCGACCATCTATCGGACTTATTGCGGTTAATGCTGTATTCATTGTGTAATATATATCAGCGGTAAAGGTACAAAACACAATTTATCTTTGCTAAGTATATGGACAATAAGTGTATAAGAGTTGGCATTGTAAATTATCTCAATACGCTTCCTCTATTATTTGGGTTAGAAAAAATGCACAATGCTAGTAAAATTGTTTTAATAAAAAATTATCCAGCTGCCATCGCCGACGATTTATTAAATGGCAATATTGATGCAGGATTGATTCCAATTGCAATGATTCCTAGATTAAAGCAAGCTTACATTATTGGCAATTATTGCATCTCTAGCTATGATACTGTAGCAAGTGTATGTTTGTTTAGCCAAGTACCCATAGAAAATATTACCACTGTTATTTTAGATTATCAAAGCAGGACCAGCGTGCAATTGGTGCAGGTATTAATGAAGCAATTTTGGAAAAAGGAGGTGACGTATTTAACCGCCAAACAAAATTTTATTGCAGATATAAAAGGTAATACAGCAGCTGTAATTATTGGCGATAGGGCATTAGAAAATTTAAATTATTATAATTATTGTTACGATTTGGCGGAGGCTTGGATGCAAATGACAAGCTTGCCATTTGTATTTGCATTATGGGTAAGTAATAAGGAATTACCTGCTGAATTTATAGCAGCGTTTGATGCAGCTAATGCAGAAGGCTTGCAGTATATTGAACAAATTGTACAAGCACAAAATTACACTGCTTATGATTTGCAAAAATATTACACGCAAAATATTTGTTTTACAATGGATGATGCCAGAAGAAAAAGTGTGGAATTGTTTTTAAGTCTTTCAGATGGCTTTAGTGCATAATTCTTTTTTATATCTTTACGGCATGACCAAAAAGGTTTTTTTATTTTTATTTGTTTGCATTGCTTTTATGAGTTGTCAACAAAATTCGCAAAGCAATCAAAAAATATTTCGCATCAACCAAGCTACAGGTATAGAAAGCCTAGACCCTGCTTTTGCAAAAAGCCTATGGATGATGTGGCATGCCAATCAGTTATTTAATAGATTGGTAGAAAATGATGCTGATTTAAAAATAAAGCCATCTTTAGCAAAAAGTTGGGAAATAAGTGAAGATAGATTGCATTACACTTTTCATTTAAGAACAGATGTTTTTTTTCAAGAAAATGATGCGTTTGCAAATGGTATTGGGAGAAAAATGACTGCCCAGGATGTAGTGTATAGTTTTGACAGAATTATTGACGAAGCTACTAATAGTCCGGGTGCATGGATATTTAATGACAAGGTAGATAGTATAAAGCCATTCGAAGCATTGGATGATAGTACTTTTCAAATAAATTTATTGGCGCCATATAATCCGATGCTAAATGTACTTAGCATGATGTATGCTAGTATAGTACCGCAAGAGGTTGTAAAAAAATGGGGCAAAGATTTTCGTAGTCATCCTTGTGGCACTGGTCCATTTATGTTGGAATATTGGGACGAAGGCAATATTGTTGTGCATAAAAAAAATAATCATTATTGGGAGAAAGATAGTGCAGGAAATATGCTGCCATATTTACATGCCATTAAATGTACTTTTATTGATAGTAAGGCAAGTGAGTTTTTGATGTTTATGCAAGGAAAGTTGGATTTTATGAATGGATTAGATGCTAGTTTTAAAGATCAATTATTAACCAAAAACGGCAATTTAAAAGATGCTTATATTGGCAAAATGAAGTTGAATAAAAAAGCATATTTGAATATAGAGTATCTAGGCATTTTATTAGATAATAGCAAACCAAATGCGTATTCATTATTGCAAAATGTAAATGTGCGTAATGCAATAAATAAAGGATTTGATAAGCAAAAATTAGTTGCCTATTTGCGCAATAATGTAGGAGTGCCTGCACAAAATGGAATGATTCCAAATGGCTTGCTTGGCTTTGATACCAATCAACAAAAAATATCCTTGTATGATGTTGAAGCTGCAAAGCAATTATTAAAAGGGATAGATACCAAAGAACAATTAAAATTGTATGTGCCAGACATGTATGAAGATAGATGCAGCTTTATAGCATCGCAATTGTTAGAATTGGGTATTCATGTAAAAATAGAAATTATACAACAAGGCATGCTTCGCGAAAAAATTAGCCAAAGTACAGCTGGTTTATTTTGGGCAACATGGATTGCCGATTATGCCGATGCAGAAAGTTATTTAAGTATGTTTTATAGCAAAAATACTGCACCTCCAAACTATACTAGGTTCAAAAATGAAGCTTTCGATAAACTTTATGAAGCTAGTTTGAAAGAACAAAATGAAGCAGAAAAAGAAAAGCAATATAAAGCAATGGATAAGATAATTAGAGAACAAGCGCCTGCTATACCATTGTTCTATGATGAAGTATTACACTTTTTAAAACCAAATGTGCAAGGGTGGGAGAGTAATGGATTAAATTTAATTAGCCTTAAAAAAGTAAGCAAGCAATAAATTAATACCAACCTTTTTTACGAAACCACCAAAGCATAATTAGCGGCGCAATCAACATCATAGAAACAGCTAACCAAAACCCATAGACATTGTGCAGGTATGGTATCCTGTCAAAGTTCATTCCAAATATACCACCAATTACTGTTGCCGGAGCTAGCAATGCTGTAATGATGGTTAAAAATTTCATTGTTTCATTACTCTTTAAATTGATTTGGTTGATGTATAAATCTCTAATATTCGCAACCATATCTCTATAGTTTTCTGAAAGGTCTACTGCTTGCTCTATATGGTCTTGTACATCTTTAAAGTATCTTTTATTTCTTTCAAATATCAACTTGTTATCTGTGCGCACAAGGCTGCTTATCAAGTCTCTGGTAGGTACAATATTCCTACGATAAATGATCATTTCTTTTCGAAGGCTATTAATACGATTCATGGTAAAATTATCTCCTTTCCCTTTGCTAATTGTTTCTTCAAGCAGCTCAATGTTTGCACCCAATTTTTCCATTACTATATAATAATTATCTACAATGCTATCTAACAAACTGTATAGTAAATAATCTATGGTGTTAGTTCTGCATTTACTTACAGGAATTTTCAATTTTTCTCTAATTGGATTAAAGTGGTCTCGCGATTCATCATCCTGGAAACTTAATAAAAAATTCTTACCTAATACAAAACTTACTTGCTCATTCTCTACGCTATTCTCAATATCATTATAATACAACATTTGTAAAACACAATATATTTGTTCGTCAATCTCATCCATTTTAGGTCTTTGATTTTCGCTTAAAATATCTTCTGCAATTAGAGGATGAATTGTAAATATTTCAGATAATTTATCTACTACATCTTTTTTTACAATATCTACATTTAGCCAGTTATTTTCTGAAGCCTCTATACTAGATGCGATTTGGTGTAAAGCAATACTGTCGGTTTTTTGTAATGTGCTAGATGAGTAGCTATACAAGCTCATTACTGTTTCTTTTAATACAT
>CAIXQW010000084.1 GCA_903921675.1 uncultured bacterium
CGATCTATCTGGATTAAATCCATTATACCTAGCAAACCCATTTAAATCTACATCAAAAATAGAATAACCATTAATAGTATTTACTCCTCCAGTTGCATTCAATAATTCAATTCTATCACTAATATTTTGGGTATTATAAGTGATCAATTTCTGCGCTTTAATCAATAAATTAATATTTATGTTGCCGCTATATAAAGTTCTTACTCCATTTATAACCCTTGATGCACCCGTAAATGGAATTGGATTTCCAAGTTTGCTTGGTTTTGTAAATAAATCGATGCTATTATTTGTAAAATCCAATATTGGTGTAGTGGAACTTAAAAATATTTTATTTTTAGACATAACACCTAAATGATTTCGATGTCTAATACTTATAAAATAATTCCCTGGAATATTATTTGAAAAAGCTATTGGAGAAATTCCATCTGATGGTGAAACAATATCTCCATCTCTTTGCAACAATGCAGATTTTGTAGCTACAACAATTGTAGAATCCATTGGAGATCGCAATTCTAAAAATATCCAATCTACAATTGCATTATTTCCAGAAATATTTAAAACATTACTCCCGATTATCTCTCCTCCTCCTCCATTTACATGCGTAAATATTGTAGAGTAAGGCACACTACTAAACGGTTCTGTATTTGGAACTATGTTTAGCAATCTTAGGTCATCATTCATTAAGTTAGTCGTACTATTATATGGACCGCTTAATATCACTTTTGCAGGCAATAAAATAGCAGGGTAAATATAAACGTATTTGGCAACTGTACTATCACAGCCATTTATCGTTAAATAAACATGAGAATAGATACCACTATTGGTAACATTTATTCCCCAAGGAAGCATAAAATTATTTAATGCAGAATCAATGCTTGAACTAAACTTACTTGTATTTATTATTATATTAAAAATATCTGTGCTATCACAGCCTGATACATTAGTATAGATATGAGAATAGCTGCCAGAAGAAACTACTTTTACATTCCAAGGCAACAAAAATGAATCACAAGCAACAGCTGAATGGGAAATGCTATTGGCCGCAAATATTGTAATATTTAAATTTACAATACTATCACACAAATTACTACTGATATATGTATGTGTATGCATACCTGATGATGTAACTATTGCATTATTCCAAGGTAGCACATATTGATTACAAGCATTAATAGTAATAGTATTATTTTGCGAAGGAAAGATTGTGATATTTAAATTCGTAACACTATCACATCCATTTATACTGGTATAGGTATGTGTGTAAAACCCTGATGTATTTATTGTTCCTCCCCATGGCAATTGGAAAGATGTGCATGCAGATATTGATTGCAAGGCAACTGTAGAAGGTAATATAGTAACATTGAAATTTACAATACTATCACATCCATTACTTCTTACATAAGTATGCGAATACACCCCCGAAGTTGTAGCATTTACACCCCAAGGCAATACTACTTGCGTACAATTGCTTGCTGCTAAGTTTACAGTAATTGGTTGATTTACAATTGCAGCAGCAGTGAACATTTTTGTACTAGCTGCACAACCATTAGCATCTGCTACAGATACAATTGAATAAGTAGTATTTGCAGTTGGAAATTGCGTAATACTATTCCCATTAATATAATTATTAGTTGTAAAATTTCCACCAATACTATTGTTTAAAATAACAGAATAAGGACTAGTACCACCAAAAATATTCAACTTTAAATCAAATGAATTTCCAGCACATATTGTAGCACCATTTGTTCTAGTAAGTGTTACATTATCCAAGCCAATCATGTCTGAATTTGCACCATTAGGACCACCACTAGTTACAAAATATCTAAATGCTATTCTGCCAGTTGTTGGTCCAGATAATCCTGAAATGGCTACTGTGTATAATGTCCAAGTTTGTGGATATCCATAAGAAGCCAAAGTGTTATTGATGGTAGTAAGTGTTGTAGTAAAACTACCAACTGAAGTGGCGGAAGTTCCTACATTAGTTGATGTGTCTATGGTATTCATTCTTACTTCCATTCTATCAGCATAAGGAGAGCCAGGATTAGACATAGTATAAAAGCTAAGCAAATCTCCATTTTGCATAGTTACTTTTGGAGATATCAACCAATTGCTGATAGTCCCAGCATTTCCATTATTTAAATAGTCTGCTACAATGCAACCTGCCCCACTTTGTGCTGTAAATGATGATGTGCCGTTGGATAAAAATGGCCCAGAAAACCAATTTGTTGAGCCTAAAGGGCTGCTTTTATTGGTTTGAAACCAACCTGCAGGGGTATAGGTCACAACAGTATTGCCTCCATTGGCAGTAGTGCCATTATCAAATTGTTCATTCAAAACATAAGTTAGTGAACTTGGGGTTGAAGAAAGCATGGCAGCAGTAGGACCAACATTAATCGTTAAATTGATTGCAACTACGCTATCTAAATTTGCTATATTTTTGTAAGTATGCGTATAAACACCGCTACTAACAGTAGCCGAAGTATTCCAAGGTAATGTATAACTATTACACGCAGAAACATTTAGGTTTGTTTGTGCACAAGCATGCAATACTTCAATAAGTAATAAAGAAACTATCAAACAAGATTTAAAACTAAATTGGATGTAAATTTTATGCATAGTTGCAATTTAAAATTTTATAAATAAATAAAAAAGAAA
>CAIXQW010000085.1 GCA_903921675.1 uncultured bacterium
GACTATACTTATGAAAATATGTATGACGAAAACAATAATGTTATGGGTGTAAAAACTAAATTTACTATACCTAAAATAACCAAAAACAATTTATAATGAAAACAGTTATAATAGAAGACGACATATTAAATATAGACTTATTACAAAGTTTAATACAGCGTTATTTTCCAAAAATAAATGTTACAGCTATTTGCAATGATGTAGATACTGCAATAGAAGCTGTGTTTAGGGAACAGCCTGAATTAATTTTTTTAGACATTAATTTAAAAGAAAAAACAGCTTTTGATATTTTACGTGTTATAGATACCAATCATGTAAATATTATTATTATTACCGCCTATGAGCAGCACGCAATAAAAATGTTTGATTTCAACATAGCCTATTACCTATTAAAGCCTATTGAAATTCCGAAATTTATAGCTGCTGTAAAAAAAGTGGAAGATAATTTGGTAAAACAATCTAAACCAGAAGACAATACTTCTAAAGAATTTATTGGATTACCAACAGAAAAAGAAATGGCAGTAGTTCCTTTAAATCAGATAGTACGCATAGATGGTAGTGGTAATTATAGTATTGTACACTTGGCAAATCATTCTAAAACTACCATTGCCAAAACTATTGGCGAATTTGAAAAACAATTACCTAAAAATTTATTTATTAGAATCCACAATTCGCATATTATCAATTTAAACTTCATAAAAAGCTATAACAAAGCTAGCCGCAATGGAAGTATATTGATGGTTGATGATTTTGAAGTGCCTATATCGGCTTCTAGAAAGGACTTGCTTGAGAATAAAATAGTGTTGTAAGAATAAAAATTATTTTATTAAAGTAACATCTCCTTTCCAATCTATACTACTACATTCTGTTTTAGCATTTAAAATATAGAAATACGTACCGATTTCTGTTTGTCCATTTTTTTGCTGTCCATTCCAACAATCATTTGCATTATTACTTAAGTAAACTAATTCACCCCATCTATTATAAATTTTTAAACTATAATTTACAAAATTAGATTTTGAAATAGGCGTAAAGTAATCATTCAAACCATCTCCATTAGGGCTAAATACACTAGGCACAAATGTTTTTTCAGCAATACTATTATATACCTTTACAGTAATAGAATCTATAGTAATACAAGCTATACCACTTGCTAATACAGAATAAGTGGTAGTAGATGTTGGTGTAGCTGTTGGATTTGATATTGTAGCACTATTAAGCGTTGCACCTGGCGACCATACATAGGTTAATGCACCACTAGCTTGCAACAAGCTACTTGTTTGGGCACATTGTAAATCATTAGATTTTGTAAGTTGCAAATTGGGAATTTGATCTACAATTATATTTACAGTTTTAGATGACTTACAATTATTATTATCTACAGCACTTACTGCGTAAATAGTAGAAACTAATGGAGAGGTAACGATACCACTTGCAATTTGTGAAATTATTAAATTGGCAGGACTCCATTGATAGGAAGTGGCTCCATTAGCATATAGTAATATTGTATCTCCTGCACATAATAAACTATCTCCTGATATAGATAAATTTGCAACTGGCAAAATAGTAACTGTTACACTAGCAGTATCAGCACAATTATTTGTAGTAGTGCCAACAACAGAGTAGACAGTATTAATTGTTGGGAATGCTATACATTGATTGTTATTGATTATTGTATGAATAGTTGGCGACCAAAAATAGTTAGTTGCTCCTGAAGCAATTAATGTAGTACTATCACCACTACAAATAGTAATATTAGGAGATACACTTACGATGGGTGCAATTGCAGGATTTACTTGCACTACATCAGTTGCAGAACAATTATTAGAATTCGTAACTGTTAAGGTGTAATTTGTTAGGCTATTAGGGCTAGCTAATGGGTTTAAAATATTAGGATTAGATAAATTAGTACTAGGACTCCAACTTGCTGTGCCTATGCCACTACCATTTAATTGTGCCCCATTTGTATTATTACAAAAAGAAACATTATTACCAGCAGATACCACAGGTAAAGCATTTACTGTAATAGCAATGTCATTCGTATCTTTACAGCCAGTTACATTAGTAGCTACCAAACTATATATTGTAGTAATGGTAGGTGTTGCCATAGGATTTAAAACAGTAGTACTACTTAAACTAGTATTAGGCACCCAACTAAAAGTATTCCCATTAAGGATGGATGCACTTAAACTAATACTATCGCCAAAGCATATAGAATTATTATTTGCTGAAATGCTTACCACAGGCGCCACCAAAGGACTAATTTGTACAGTATCCGATTTACTACAATTATTAGCATTAGTTACAGTTAATATATAATTGGTTATAATACTTGGATTGGCAATGGGATTTAATACTGTAGCATTTGATAGATTGGTGCTTGGACTCCAGCTAACAGTGCCTATGCCAGAACCATTTAATTGGGCACCGGGTGTATTATCACAAAAAGATAAATTATTGCCTGCAGAAACATTTGGTAGCGCATTTATAAAAACTGTAATAGCATCTGTATCGTGGCAGCCGGCTAAATTACTAGTAATTAAACTGTAAGTGGTAGTAGCAGCAGGACTTGCAGTTGGGTTTAAAACTGTTGCATTACTCAAACCTATTGTTGGTATCCAAATAAAACTTGCATTGCTGCCAGTGATAGAAGCATTAATAGATGCATTGCCACCTTGACAAATATTAATATCACTACCCGCATTGGCTGTGGGTATAGCAGAGCTCGATACAATTAATGTTTTATAAAAAGTATCCACAATGCCAAAAGTATTGGAAACATAAAGAGTTACAGTATATGTACCAGCTGCAGAAAAGGTATGGATTGGATTTTGCAACGAAGAATTATTATTTGTAGCCGATAATAGATCTCCAAAATCCCAGTACCAACTAGCTAAAATACTATTTGAAGAATAAGAACTATCTTTAAAAAAATAGGAAATACTGCATACTAACAAACTATCATTAAACTTGGCATTGACTATAAAATTATTATTAGGTACTATATTTGTATCTGTACCACAATACATCGTATCTAAAAATATTGGACTACTATAGGTTTGTACATTATTAGCACCAATATTTGTAAGCGTGTTAGAAACTGCATAAGTGCCAATTGAAATTGTTGGATAACCAACATTCATGACAGTATCATTGAAACCACAGCTATTTGTTGCATTCAAGCTAGTATCTGCTTTTAAATAATTGATGTCTAAATTACCAATTTGACCTACACCGCCGTTTGTATAGCCAACTGCACTCAAGCTATTACCAAAAACATCTAAGCCAAAAAAACTAGTATTGCCATTACTAATTAATTCTTTTGCTTTATAAATTGCATTTTGTGATGGCAGGATTTTTTTTAATTTATTTATTATTGTATTTGCAGAAAAATTAGAAGACGTATTGCCGATTTGAGGATTATAATAAACATTAGCTGCATTCTGAACAGTATATAAATTATTGGAATCGATTACTTTTAATGTACTCCAAACACAAAAAGGTTTTGTAGCCTTTCCAAATTCAAAACTTATGGGGTCATTTCCAACTGTATCTACCGTTATAATGCACTCTGTTAAAAATACTGCAGTTGAGTAGCTATCGCCAATTTGAGTATTTAAATAAATTCGATTGCCAAATACCTCTATATTTAAAAGCCCGTTACATGCACCAGAATATAAAGATGAGCCATAGTCATAAGATTTACTCCAATTCAATGACCCTGTATTTTCATTTACTGAAATCAAATCTACATCTGTATATGTACTTCCTACAAATGCCCCACCTAATATTATTTCACTATTTCTAGCACTTACTGCAAGCGCATAATCTGTACCTGATGCTGCATAATTTCTTTGCCAATTTACATTACCTGTTAAGTTATCTAAAACTACCACCCATGTATCTGCGCTTCCTGGGGCAAAAGTAGTAGCACCCACTGCTACAATATTATGCGTTATTGGCATTTCTACTACATCAAAAAATATTTCACCTTGTGTAGATTGATTGAATGTTTTTGTCCAAATAACATTACCTAATGCATCATACTTTACCGCAATTGCTGTATTGTTTACAAATGCAGAAGTAGCATTTATAAACCCTACTGCTACAAAGCCACCATCAAATGTTGGAATAACACCTGTAAATCTATCATCATTTACTGTACTGACTTGCTTTTGCCACATTAAGTTACCCGAATTGTCTACCCTCGTAATTATGGCATCAGGTAAACCACTTGGCAAAAACGAATTGCCAACTGCAATAATACCATTAAATGGGATTGATTTAGATTCAACAATAATTTCAGATCTATTAGCTGTACCAATAAAACGCTGAGACAATTGTGAATTACTAACATTAAAAATACAAGTAAAAAAGATTGTAAAGAAAAACAAACGAATGATCATAAAATTATTTATAGAAAAAGTATATAATTTTCAAATATACTATTCTTTAGCTACTCGTTATTGAAAATATCAGAAATTGGATTCTCGAAAACTTCTTGATAAGAATTATTGAATCTAGCTCTTACAAATTTTTCTTGCGCAATTTGAAATGAGTTTTCAATAATTTGTTCGCAAGCAACCCTATGTGTCAACATCCATTTTATATTTTCAATTGCCTGTTGCTGAATTTTTACTTCATCATGTAACTCATGTATTAATAGTCCTGTTTTTTGATGTACGATATAATTAGGAATTTCATCTACCGCACATATGTTACATACTACACCAAAACTCATGGCTTCCATTATAACTAAAGGGAATCCTTCCCAAGCACTCGTCATTAATAGCATATCCATTTTTGCATGCAGCTCTTGCATTGGTTTACCAGCTTTTATTTCGCCAATAAAAGTACCATCATCTATTAAACTTTGCGGTAACTCATTTTTAAAAGAACCTGCCAAAGTAAACCGAACTGGCAAGTTTAGCTTTCTGCATTCTTCAATTATTTTTACAATAATCCAAACCCTTTTTTGATTACTCCCTCTTCCTGCATAATAAATTTCCAAATTATCTGTAGTTCCTTTTCTTGGCAAACTTATTGGCATATACTCTAAGCAATATGGTATTATTTTTACTCTATCAATATATTTAAGAGGAATTCCATTTTTTATATAAGCATTTTTAAATTTTTCTTTAATTGTATTACCAATTAAAACTCTAACATGAATGAACTTTACAAATGGAGCCCAAACCCATAGAAATTCAGGTGTATACATGTGTATTAGCTCCGTAATTCTTACATTTTTTTTAATATGTGGCGTTACTTTATATCCAAAATTGCTTTGTGCAATAAATACAACTGGTAATTTTTTTTGTTGATTAATATATTGGGCACAAATTCCTCTATATACAAAATTCATAAAATACAAATACTTATTATCTGTGTATTTACTTATGTCATACATAGTCGTATGGCTTCTATCGTGCAAATGTAAGCTACCATCATTGGCAGACTTTCTATTAAAAATTATGAATATTTTTTTATAGGATACGGCTTCAATTATATCGCCTTGCACTCTTTCTCCACCACCGATGCTATAGGATGGACAAAAGAAAAAATAATCATACTGTTGCTGCAATGGATGTAGCTTAGCATATACTTTGCCTACTAGCACAAATGGAAACATTACCAACTGCTCTATATACCTCTTAATTAAAAATATCCTATACACTAATCTAAAATTAGTGTAAATATAGTATTTGCAATAAAATATAAAAATATATCTTTGCTTATTACATGAGCACTATCAATACTTTATTGCCAAATCAAGCATCTACAAAGGTTTTAGATTTAAGCACTGCCAAAATAATAGATTTATACAAAAATCAGTACAATTACGATGCTGCAAGACATTTTGAAAACTTAAGCACTGTTTCTATCTATCAATGTTCGAAAACTGGCTTTCGATTTTACTACCCATTTTCTATTGAAGGTGATAATAAATTTTATACAGATTTATATACTGCTCACCATGAAGCTTTATATTCTAAAGATAAATGGGAGTTTAGACAAGCCATGAATTATGTAGAAAAAGGAATGAGAGTGCTAGACATTGGTTGTGGCGGCGGAGATTTTTTGAATAATGTACGCAACGAAAAAGGCGCAGAAGTATTTGCTTTAGAAAAAAGCTCCTATGCTATTTCTTTACTAAAAGAAAAAAATATTGCCTTTTTCAATCAAACCTTACAAGAATTTGCAGCAACTACTACTGAAAGATTTGATATAGTATGTGCCTTTCAAGTGTTAGAGCATGTGGGCCAACCAGGACAGTTTATAGAAAGTGCTGCAAAATTATTAAAGCCAAATGGTAAGCTAATTATTGGTGTGCCAAACTCTAACCCTTATATATACAAAAAAGATATTTACCATACACTAAATTTACCTCCGCATCACATGGGTTTGTGGGATAAAAATGCCTTGATTAATCTAGCACCATATTTTAATTTAGTAAACAAAACAGTTTTAATAGAACCTTTGGATAGTGTATTGTATTATTTAATGACCCAAATGGGAATTCAACGTTTATATTGGAAAATGCATGCAAAACCATTTACAAATTTTATTGCTAAATGTTTTAAATACACACTACAACCATTAAAAGGTCTGTTTGAAGGAAGAGGCATTTACGAACTAAAACAAAACTAATAATGGAAATTTTTTCTAACAGTTTTAGTACTATTTTTTATAACCCTTTTTTTGTTTTCAGAAGAGAGTTGTACAGCAACATTCAAAGAATTGGCTCCACATTTACCAATACTACATTAGACTTTGGTTGCGGCACTATGCCATACAAGCATTTATTTACAAACACCAAACAATATATTGGCTTAGATATAGAAACTAGCGGCAACCCATATGATAGGCAACCAGATATTGTGTATGATGGCAAATTAATTCCAATAGATAGCCAAACCATTGATAATGTTTTTTGTGCAGAAGTATTAGAGCATGTATTTAATCCGAATGACGTACTGCAAGAAATTAATAGAATTTTAAAACCCAATGGACAATTATTATTAACCTGCCCATTTACTATCTTCGAGCACGAAGCCCCTTATGATTATGCTAGGTATTCCTCCTTTGGTCTTACACACCTGTTAAAAGAAAATGGTTTTGAAGTAGTAGAATTTGTAAAAACGGGTTCGTATTTAAGCACCGTTTTGCAGTTAATTGCTGTTTATATTTATTTTGCAATAGCCAAAATACCAGTATTAAAACACATCCTTTTTATTGCATTGATTACTCCATTATTTTTATTGTCTTTGCTAGCAGATGCATTGCCTATTACAATCAAAAGAAAAGATTTGTATTTGAATAATGTAGTGCTTGCAAAAAAAATCAGATAAGTCAATTATCGAATTAGCTAATTGTGCAAACCTAAAACAATCAAAAAAGATTTATCTTTGTAAATAAATAATGGAATATGAAGGCTGAATCATTAGATAGAATTACCTTAAATCCTGAAATATTTGGAGGCAAACCAATTATTAGGGGTGTGAGAATAAAAGTAAGTAACATTATTGAATTTTTAGCTGCTGGTATGACATATGAGGAAATACTTACTGATTATCCATATTTAGCATTACAAGATATGCAGGCAGCGTTATTGTTTACTAGTATGAAACTAAATCACCCTGTGATGCATGCTGCCTAATGATTATGTTTTTGGGATAGATGCAAAATTGTAGAAGATATAAATGAAATACCTAAAAAATAAATGTAATTTTAACCATCCAACATATAGTAAGCATGTTAAGCCCAGCACAAAAAAAAATAATAACAGAAATGTTTGTAAGCTATAACCCTTTGTATTTAGGTGTGTTTGGTTCCTATGCCAGAAACGAGGAAAACAAAAATAGTGATTTAGATATATTGTTTGATAGTTCCCAGCCCTTAAATTTATTAGATATAATTGGTATAGAACAAGACTTATCTGATAAATTGGCCATAAAAGTAGACCTTGTAACCTTACAATCTGTACCA
>CAIXQW010000086.1 GCA_903921675.1 uncultured bacterium
ATTAAAATTAAAACCAACATAAATTCTACGAGGGTTTACAAATCTACCTGGGTTTCTTAAAGAAATACCATATAGTGTTTGCCAAGAGGCTGCACTAGTTTGAATTGCTTTTTCGTATTGATCTCCTTGTGGAGAACCGATAAATCCATCATTATCTGCAGAACCTGTATAGTTATATACCGCTAAAACATTTCTAGTATTCAATACATTTTGCACTGTAGCATACACATTCAAACCTAATGGTTTACCTGCGCTTCTGGTACCATCTGCTAATTTTTTACCTTTACCAGAAAAGCTAATATCTTTATCTACTCTTGCATCCACATTAAATGTCCATGGTCTGCGAGAACCATTTAAGGTACCACTGATTTGACTTCCTCCAAAACCATTATAAAGAGATTGTACTTGCGCTAAACGAGTGTATGGTTCTCCGCTTCTACCAGATAAAGACATATTAATACCTGTATTTTTAAACGGATTAACTTTCCCTATTTTAGGACCCATTTTTCCTTCGGCAGAACCTAAACGATAATCGGCATTTACCATGATGGTGTGGCGACTATCAATGTCTAATGGTTGTACAGTACGAAGATTGGGCTGACCACTTGATATTAAAGAGCGCTGAGAAGTAGCATTACTACCAGTTCCTTCTGCAAACTGTAAAGTATAAGC
The DNA here is from genome assembly GCA_903921675.1 of uncultured bacterium. GTDB lineage: Bacteria > Bacteroidota > Bacteroidia > Chitinophagales > Chitinophagaceae > CAIXQW01. Next base: position 673 of record CAIXQW010000086.1, read on the forward strand.
TACTGTTAACTCTAATGGAATGTGCTCTGGATCAGGTCTCAACTCATATTCGCAAATCATTTGTTTTACAGAACTAAAATCTCTATTTCCATAAGTTTCGTAAGAAATAGGATATGCAGCTAGTATGCGTTGCAATTGCACTTGGTTTCTACGCTCTATATATGCTGCAGAAATTTTCATTTGGCTAGATGGAGAAACTTGTTGTTGGAACCCAAACTCATAATCTACTTTTTTCTCTGGATTTAGGTTTGCATTTGCCAATGTTTGGCTTTGCCCTCTTTCACTAATAAAGAAGTAATCATCTGGTGTAGAATAAATATAACCTGCAGATGGTCTTTGATAAACAACATCGTAGTGAGCATAAAATAAACTTTTTACTCTACCATCTTTATTTACATCAACCGGAAAACTAAATGTAATACGAGGACTAACATTTACACGAGGTTTGTAATCTGTAAATGCGCTATTTACATCGTAATCTGCATCTTTAATTCTTGTTTTCTTAATATCATTTTTATTTGCAATAAATGGTGCCAATTGGCTACCATTGGTGTACTTAGAATTGATGATAGCTGGGTCGGAAATTTCGCGACCAAATGGATCGTACCATACATCCCCAATTCTATACCCAACAATTTTTGGTTTATTTAATTCATTATTATCTACATAAACACTTGCATCTTTAAACTTACTATTGAAATCTGCATTTAAAATTGGGTCTGGTGCTGCTGCATTGCCATTATCGCCATCTACAGATAATGAATATTTACCAGACTCTAAATCGCTAACTTTTAAGCTAGATACTAAAGAATAAGGATCTCTTAAAACTTTTTGGTTTGCATCATATCTATCTATACGCATCCCTAAACGAAAACGAATATCTTTAAATTTAAAATTGTCTTGAATATAACCTGCCACGTATATTGGATTAAATGGAGTAATTGGTCTTGTGAAATTACCATTTGCATCTTTTTTAGTCCAAAAATCTTGGAAAGATGGTCTGCCTTTAACTTTATTACCTAAATAGTCATAACCACTGTAACCTACATATTGAGAACCTTGATTTAATAAATCGTCTGCAGAAAACATATTTAATTTTAAAATACTGGGATCTACTTCGTCTATGTTAATAAAATCTCTGTTATTGGCTCCTAAGCCTAAGGCTGCTCTCAAGTTTTTACTGAAATAAGATTCTGGATTTTCTGCAGATAATTTGCGATTGTAATTGATTGTATCAAACTGAGAAACTTGCACTACGCCATTTTGAACATCTGCCAAAGTATAATTTTGACCATCTACTCTAAAAATTGGATTTGCATAATCGTAATCTAAAATATGTGCATTTGTAATACTACGCATCAACTCCCAAATTCCGCGAGCATTTAAACCATAGTTTCTGTTTAAGCGTTGCTCATAATACATACCAAATTCTATTTGATGTGTAGCACGCATATCCATATTTAATGCTTTTGAGCGCTTTACGCCTGTATTAATATCAAAAGAGGCATCTACATTTAAACTATATTGCTCTACTTGGCTTTTGCTTGTGCTACCTACACCCATACCTACATTATTGTGTAATTGAAATACACTATTAGGAGTACCTCCATTTGCCAATCCACCCAATAATAATAAGTCGTTTAAAGTTCTTGGATCTTGGTCTAAACTATTATAAACATATTTAGTATAAGCAGTATAGTTTGGATTATAAGTATCGTTAGGTACAAACGTAAATGAATCATTTAACTGTCCTTGAAAACGCAAACCATAATAACCACCTGCAACTGTATCGAAGCTATAATAATTACGATAGTTTTGTTTGAATTTTCCTAAATAACCATAAGCAAAAATATTATCACCATGCACAGGATGTTTGCTACCAGATGCGCTTTTCTCGTAGTTTAATTGCACAGAATAGAATGCCTTACCAATTAATGGTGTAACTTTTTCTGCATCTGTTTTTGTACTTCCGTCTTTAGATAATGTTTGACGAAAACGCAAATAGGTTCTTCCTAAAAAATAATTAGAGATACCGTTGGCTTCTGGTGTAAATATTGCATTACCATTGCTGTAGCCAGGATTGGCACTAAACTGTGTACTACCACCAATTGTCATTTCTATATCTTTGGTAGGTGCAAAAATTATTTTACCTGCAAGGTTTGCAGTTTGATTAAAGCCATTTTCGCGGGCTTTGATGCGTATTAAATCTGCGTCTGTAATAAACTCTGCTGCATTTCTAAATATTACAGCACCACTTGCACTTTTTACTGCACGTAATGGATTGGCTTGTAATTCTGCTAATTTAGCATCATTTACTCTATAATACTTGTAATAAGATGGGTCTGGATCTTTATCGTATTGACCACCAAGGCTTAACGAATAACCTAAAACTGGTCTTTTGGTTGTGGTGCCTGGCACTATTTTTTTCCAAAGTGGACCACGTAAATTGACATTTAATTGATTATTATTGAAACCATCTACACTATGTTGCATATTGATAGACCCTTGATGGTTGGATGCTGCACCTTTGGTGGTAATGGTAACCACACCACCTGTAGCATCTCCTAGGTTTGCCGGCAAACCACCAATGTTTACTTTAATTTCTGAAGCATAACCAGGATTGGTTTGCACATTTCCTCCTCTTACAATAATACCATCTACAATATAAATGGTATTTTCTGCACGTCCCCCAGCAAATACGACGCCAGCACCTTTTTTTGCTTGGTATCCACCACCTTTTAATGCCAAGGCATCTAAAGTATTTGTAGTCGCTAATTTTTCTATTTTTTTAGCATCTAACGGAGGAAGTTCTCCTACTTTGTTTACATCAATTGCAATTTTTCTTGGTTTTTGACCGGTAACCCTAGCCCCTTTAATTACATTGGACTTTTTATCAACCATTGTTATATTGTTTGTGGTACCAGAACCTCCAGAAACCATAATTGTTTCCACATAAGTTTCTAAACCAGCAAAAGAATAAGTAACCACATACTCACCAGCTGACAAAGGCTTAATATTATACTTTCCAAAATTATCTGTTTTATCGCTACCAGAAAGTAAACCACCTTGTTTTGCTTCTACCACTACCCCAGCTAAAGGTTTTCCACCTTTCCTTACGGTACCTTCAAGAAACCCACCTGCTTGCGCAAATGCTAAAGCACTTGTAAATATCAATGCAAAGAGTAAACTTAATTTTTTCATAATATTATTTTAAAAATTGATGAATGTTGTATTTGTGTTATTTTTCAACGGTTCAAATATAAAGCAAATGTACGGTACTGTGTTAAAGGAAACCTAATTTTTTGTGTAAAATGAATGACATAAATTTGTCATTTTTCTGTCATGAAGAAATATTCTGATATTACTCATTAAAAATGCATAATTCTAACTTTTTTTGCAATTCAGCACACATTTTTTGGATAGCATTAAAGCTATAGCCTGCAATATGAGGAGTAATAATGCAATTATAATTTTTTAGCGATGCTAATTGAGCAATATTCTGGACAGAAAATGGATATTCATTTTCGAAATCTAAAACATCTAGACCAGCTGCAATTATTTGATTGGATTGAAAGCCCTTAATGATTGCTTCTGTATACGCTACTTTACCTCTGCTTGTATTAATAACTACATGCGGTTTTGCAAATAAATCAGCATTATAATAATTGTTAGTTTCTGCGGTTAATGGTACATGAAAACTAACAATATCTGAATGCAAATACAATTCTTGTAAACTTACATTTTTTACAAATGGATGCTGAATAATTTTATATTTATCATAAGCAATTATATTGCAGCCAAATACGCTTAACTTTTCAGCTACTTTTATTCCTATATGCCCAAAGCCAATAATACCAATGGTTTTACCTTCTAGCTCTACGCCCCTATTTTCTTCTCGTATCCATAAATATTGCTGTACTTGCCTAGCGCTTTTTACAATATTTTTTTGCAAATTGATAATCAGTGCGATAACATGTTCAGCAACTGCATTGGCTATTCCTGCTGGACTACTGCAGCAAAAAATATTTTTGGAAGCAGCATATTCGGTATCAATTATTTCTAAACCGCTACCTAAGCGTGCAATCCATGTTAGGTTTTTTGCTTGGTTGATAAAATCTTTGTTGATGATGAGTTTAGTAGATGTGATAATGCCTTCTGCTTGAGCTATTGAATCTGGGTTGTTGTACTTCATATCTAATTCATAATTTTTGGATATTAAAAATTGTTGGAATGATTCAGAAATTGAAGCAGCAAGTATTACTTTGGGCATAGGAGCAAAGTTAATGAAAGTTTAGATGGATGCAAAGCAGCCAAAGAGGCATTTACCTTATGGGAGTTGATAGTTGGACACAAAGGGTCAAGAAGGATTACACAAAGGGACTCCAAGGAAATTCTTGATTGATACTGCTTATGAATATTAGAGTTACTATATTTAAACAAAGAGATGAAGAAGTAAAGAGAATAAAATGACGAGTATTGAGATTCGAAGGGGTTTTAACAATTAAACACTAAGGGCATTAAGGTTAATCGTAAAAGTGGTGATAGAGTTCTGCAAATTGGGCTACAGATAATTGCTCGGCGCGCTTGCCAAATATTTCGTCTTGCAGTTTATCGGATGGAATTATACTTTTTAGAGCATTGCGCAAAGTTTTGCGACGTTGGCTAAATGCAGCTTTTATAAATGTTTTGAATTGCTTATAATTTTGAATATTGTAAGGATTATTATTATTTACCAAACGTATTACACCACTATCCACCTTTGGTGGTGGATTGAATGCAGTAGGTGGAACATCAAGCATGTATTCTATATTAAAAAAAGCTTGGGTAATTACACTAGTAATACCATAATCTTTGGAACCATGTTTGCATGCAAAGCGCACTGCTACTTCTTTCTGAAACATACCAATTACAGTATGCACATTTTCTCGCCATTCTAATATTTGAAAAATAATTTGAGTAGAAATATTATAAGGGAAATTGCCAATTACATTAAATATTTCTGTGTATGGCATTTCTGCTTTTAAAATATCTTGATGCAGGATTCTACCTTGCAATGCAGCATAGGTTTTTAAAAGATAATCTACTTTTTCTTGATCTATTTCTATACAACTAAAATGCTGAATTGGCAGCTTTAAAAGATACTTTGTAATAGCACCACCGCCAGGACCTACCTCCACCCAATTGGGCTGTGTAGTATCTACCAGAGCTACAATTTGTTGACACACTTTTTCGTCGTGCAGAAAATGTTGCCCAAGGCTTTTTTTTAGTTGATAATCCATTTATATTTTCTTTTTTTTGAATTCCAACTATAACAATTTCAGTTGTTTTTTATCGTCGTCTATTTCTGCGTAAGTAAGGCTTTCTATTTCAAGCAAATCTTTATCGGCTATTTTTGTTCCAATGGTTTTCCAGCCTGTAATATCTATACTTTCACTCAATACCATTCTTTCTACCACAGCATCACTTTTCTTTTTACCAGTTTTGATGTTTACTTCTGGGTTTGGATGCGTAGTAACCCACTCTACATAATTCCCTTCGCCTTCTTTGATAATGGCATATTTTGTATTGAAAGTAGAGGTTTCTATTTTAAAGCGTTTGGCATTGTATTGCTTTTTATCTGCATCAAAATAAATTAATGAAATAATCGCTTCTGGTTTGAACTTTTCTATCAATACTACTTTTTCAGTATCATAGCGATTGCCTAATTCAAAATTGGTAATTTCGTAATTGCCATCATTATAGATTACTATTATTTTACTGTCTTCTATAAAGCTACCAAGATACATTCCTTTTTCGTCGTAATTCAATCGGCCTACTACATCATCGTACCAAATTTCTTTACCGCCTAATGTACTTTTACCTTTGGCTTTTTGTTTAATATTTTTTACAGGATATTTAGTAAGTGTATTACCCATGCTGCTTCTACCTTTAATGCTCAACTCTGCAAAATCAAATTCCCAAGTTTTAATTTTGGCCTTACACTCGCGCAGATTTACAGTTACAATTTCACTTTCACCATTTGCATTGCTTGTAAAATAATGCACTTTGCTTTTATCGCTTCCTTTTGTTAGGCAGTATTCTTTGTTCATAGTAATCCCTGTAACATTAAATCTTTTAGCATAGCTAATGCCTGTTTTACCATCCATATAAATTAAATTATAGGTGGTGCGGTCATCGTTTTTCTTAAATACTTCTGCATGTATAATATCTTTACCAATAAAAACTTTATCGGCTACTTTTACTACACGCATCATTCCGTTTCTTGTAAAGCCGATAATTTGATCTGCATCATTGCATTCAAACATAAACTCGTCTTTCTTTAAGCCACTGCCAATAAATCCTTCTGCCCAGTTTGCATACACTTTGGTATTGGCAATTGCAATCTCTTGAATACTAATGGTATCAAATATTTTCAACTCTGTTTTACGTTCTCTTCCTTTGCCATATTTTTTTTGCAACTCTTCGTAATAAGCAATTGCAAAATCATTTAAATTGGCTAAATCATGCTTTACTGCTTTTATTTCATCATTCAGTTTTTTGATTTGCATGTTCAGCTCATCTATATCTAATTTATAGATTCTACGAACTGGTTTTTCTGTAAGTTTAATAATATCTTCTCTAACAATTTCTCGCTTAAATAATTTAAGAAATGGATCAAATGCTTTATGGATTGCATCTAATACTTTTTCCCAAGTTTCGTGTTTCTTTTCTAACTCTTTATATATTTTTTCTTCGAAGAATATTTTTTCTAAGCTAGTAAAATGCCATTTTTCTTGTAATTCTTTTAGCTTGATTTCTAACTCTAATTTCAATAAGTCTTTGGTATACTCTACACTACTTTTTAGTAATTCTGTAGCGCCTATAAAACGCGGCTTATCGTCTTCTATCACACAAATATTTGGGCTAATACTAGCCTCACAAGCTGTAAATGCATATAGTGCATCTATGGTTTGATTGGTAGTAATGCCTGGCGCTAATTGCAATTCTATTTCTACATCCTTGGCAGTATTATCTGTTACTTTTTTAAGTTTTAGTTTTCCCGCATCATTGGCTTTTAAAATAGTATCTATCAAAGACCCTGTGGTATATCCATAAGGCACACTTTTTATCAATAAAGTTTTTTTATCAAACTCTTCTATCTTGGCGCGCACTCTTACTTTACCTCCGCGGCGACCATCGTTGTAATTACTTACATCTGCAAAACCACCAGTTTGAAAATCTGGATACAACTCAAACTTTCTGCCTTTTAAATGCTTGATAGCTGCATCAATAATTTCGCAAAAGTTATGAGGTAAAATTTTTGTGCTTAAGCCCACAGCAATTCCTTCTGCACCTTGAGCAAGCAATAATGGAAATTTCATTGGCAATGTTACAGGCTCATTTTTTCTACCATCATAACTCAATTGCCACTCTGTAGTTTTTGCATTGAATGCTACTTCTAACGCAAATTTACTTAAGCGTGTTTCTATATAACGAGGAGCAGCTGCACTATCTCCTGTGCGCACATCGCCCCAGTTTCCTTGGGTATCTAGCAACAAATCTTTTTGACCAATGGCAATGATTGCATCGCCAATACTCATATCGCCATGCGGATGATATTGCATGGTTTGCCCTATTACATTTGCAACCTTATTAAACCTTCCATCATCCATTTCTTTTAACGCATGCAGGATACGGCGTTGTACAGGTTTAAGCCCATCATTGATGTGAGGCACTGCTCTTTCTAAAATTACATAGCTTGCATATTCTAGAAACCAATTCTTGTACATACCATCTATATGACTGCCCCCATGCGTGTCTTGGGGTTCGAAAGTTGTAATTTTTGCCATTGCAATAAAAAAATACTTGTTAACAAGCGCAAATTAATATACTTGGCACAGTATTTTGTAATGATATTAGTATTAAATTTGTTATACACAAAAATTTTATCAACAATGAGAAAATTATTAATCGTAGGTTTATTGTCGTTAGGCGCTTTAAACATGCATGCTCAAAAGAACAATGAAGTAACAATTACTAGTGCAAATATTGAGAGTACACTTACTGGAAAATGGAATATGGAAAAAGTGCAACCTAATGATAAAGGTGTAATCATAAAAGGCTTTACAATGAAGGGTGCTGGCTATGGCGAAATTATTAAAGGTGATGCGCAAGGTGGCTCTAAAATAATAGTAAGTAAAATATTTGGCATGAACCAAAATGCAATTTGCTTTGCAGATGGAGAAGGTAGTAGAATAGTATACAAAATTATTAGCATTACAAAAAGCACAATGTGTTTAACGGATGGAGTTTATACAATAGACTTTACCAAAGAATAAAATAGATTTTTTCAGATAGGAAGTCTTGCAGAAATGTGAGACTTTTTTTTATACATATATGATTCTTATGTAATTAAGAAAAGTGAGCAATAATAATAAATACACATCTTAATCTATTAACCCACAACGGTAAATGTTTATCTTTGAAAAATAATCATTCCTGCATGCAAACATTATCTATCAATACACCTGCGCTTTTATTTCCTGCCATTACGCTGCTAATGCTTGCGTATACCAATCGATTTTTAACACTAGGGCAATTGGTACGAAAGCTACATGACGAATACAGCAAAGGACTGCGCGAAAAACAAATATTAGGACAAATAAAAAATATTAGAGGTAGGCTGAATTTAATACGCTACATGCAAGGCTTTGGTGTAATTAGTTTTTTGTGTTGCGTGCTGTGCATGTTTTTATTATTTAAAAAATTTGAAGCAGCAGCTTATATTGTATTTGGCATTAGTTTATTATTATTAATTACCAGCATGCTGCTTTCTTTGGTAGAAATTAATAAAAGCACCAAAGCTATTGAAATGGAATTGAGCGACATGGAAGAATTGATTGGCGAAGGAAATATCATTCATGATATTTTTAAAAAATAAGAATACTATTTCACTAATCCCATTTTTACAACTTCTTCTATCAGTCCTTGTTGAATATAAGCATCATTATCAGAATAGATAGATAACTCTGATTTACTTTTGTCTACCATATTTTGCAGACTAGCCTTATCGGCATTGTATTGATACTTTACAATAGCTACTCTTACACCTGCTTTATTTTGCACATTAATTGTTTTACCTTTTTTGCCATTTATCAATCCCTCTAAGGCATTGTAATTGCCTATTTCTTCGTCGTTTTTATAAATTTTTCCTTTATCTAATTTTATTACAATTATTTCTTCTGTGGCTGTGGGGGTTTCTTCTATGGCATGTATTTCTTTCTTAGCAATTTGTTGCTCTTTTTTTTCATCCAATTTTTCTTGTCTTTCTTCTACCTTTGCCTGCTTCTTCTCTACTTTTTCTAATTTTTTTTCTTCCAGCAATTCTTCCTTCTCTTCTTCCACTTCTTCCTTAGAAAGTTTCTTTTCTTCCTTAGCAATTTCTTTATTTAGTTTTTCTTGCGGCCTTTTTTTGAATGCTTCTTGGGTGTATTTATCGCAAAATATTTTTACTGCTTCTGCATTTAAAGTCCCATTTTTTATCACTCTTGCTTTTAAAACTAAGTCTACCATATTCACTTTCCCTTTTTGTATTGGTAGATAGGCAGTGCTTTGATTGTCGTCTGAAAAAGAAACCAAATAATAATTCACCAACAATTCTTCATCCGCCAATTCTTCTATGCTAAATAAATCGTCTTCGTCTAAAGTTGTTACAACTGTATACGATTCACTAGTCTTTTCTACCTTGGCTATCTGTACACCATTCTCTAATACTTTTGTTCCGCCCTCTATTACTATTTTTTGCGCTAGTGCATGTTGGCATATCAATAAGGATAAAAATAAAATTATTTTTTTCATGGTCTAAAATTAAAAAAGTCTGCACACATGCAGACTCCTTTTTTGTTAATGTTTTATTTGTACCTAAATTATAAATTTCCTCTTAATGCTTGTTCTCTTTCTATGCTTTCAAACAATGCTTTAAAGTTTCCTTTACCAAAACTCTTAGCGCCTTTGCGCTGTATAATTTCGAAGAACATAGTTGGTCTGTCTTCTACAGGTTTAGTAAATATTTGTAGCAGGTATCCTTCATCATCTTTATCTACCAAAATGCCAAGTCTTTTTAAAGGCTCAATATCTTCATCAATATGCCCTACTCTATCTATCAGCTCATCATAGTATGAGGTAGGAATAGTTAAAAACTCCACTCCTCTGCTTTGCAATGTAGTTACTGTTTCTACAATATTATCTGTAGCAATAGCAATGTGTTGCACACCTTCTCCTTCATAAAAATCTAAATACTCTTCTACTTGACTTTTCTTTTTTCCTTCGGCAGGTTCGTTGATTGGAAATTTTACATAACCATTTCCATTACTCATTACCTTGCTCATCAATGCGCTATATTCTGTGCTGATATCGTTATCATCGAAGCTTAAAATATTTTTAAAACCCATTACATCTTCATAAAACTTCACCCATGGATTCATTTGATTCCAACCAACATTACCTACGCAATGATCTGCGTATTTCAAGCCTGTGGTAGTAGGATTATAATTGGTTTTATGCGCTTTAAATCCTGGCATAAAAGTACCTTTATAATTTTTTCTTTCAATAAATAAATGTACCACTTCGCCATAAGTATGTATGCCACTCATGCGCACTTCGCCAAACTCATCGGTTAATGTTTGTGGTTCCATATAACTTTTTCCACCACGACTAGTCGTTTGCGCATAAGCATCGTAAGCATCTTCTACCATCAAAGCCAATACTTTTACACCATCGCCATGTTTTTTTAAATGCTCTGTAATAGGATGACTACTACTTAATGGAGTAGTAAGCATGATGCGCATTTTATCTTGAATAAGTACATAACTTACTTTGTCTTTTACACCAGTTTCTGGGCCAGCATAAGCATAGTCTTGAAAGCCAAAAGCTGTTTTGTAATAATGTGCACTTTGTTTTGCATTACCCACATATAGCTCTACATAGTCTGTTCCATGCAATGGTAAAAAATCGGTAGTTGCAGCTTGGTTAGCAGCAGGTTGAATCATTGTTTCCATGGTGGCAAAACTACGGAAAAGAATTGGAGAAGTGGGAAGTGGATTGAAAAATAATCTATGTCAATTTTAAGAAAATCTTCACAGCTTCTTACATTTTATTTAGCAGAATTAAATGCTAGATTGCAATAATTAAACTGAATTTGCACTTATTAATTTAATAAATAATGAAAAAGACAATTTGGTTGATGTGCTTTATTACACTTTGTGCTACGGTACTTTTATTTGCAAATAAACATATTACGGTTTACAAACCTATCCAACAAGCTGTTGATAGTTTGGTGGTTTTGAAATCTAAAAATAGCTTGCAGGTTTATGCCAATAAAAAATTATTAAAAACATACTCATGTGGCATTGGCAGCAATAGAAATGGCAAAAAACAATACCAAGGAGATAATCGCACCCCAGAAGGAAAATATTACATCACAACCAGAAGTGATAAAAGTATTTATTATAAAAACCTACATATCAATTACCCAAATACTTTGGATAGAAAACGCTGCAAAGCGAAAGGCCTAAACCCTGGTGGTGATATAAAAATTCATGGTTATGCAGACCAAAATGGCAACACCAATTATCGAAACATAAAATTTTCTGAAACATGGGGTTGCATAGGTGTAACCAATGCCGAAATGGATGAATTGTATAAATGGGTGAAAGATGGCGCTGTTATAGTGTTGAAGGGGTAAGAATTTTTATTCAAATATAATTGGAAGAATAAAATAAGCAATAACAGGTTTTTAAACTTTTCGTAGTGATTTATTGCTAATTTGACTTAA
>CAIXQW010000087.1 GCA_903921675.1 uncultured bacterium
GTATCAACTTTAGTAGATTTTGCTAGATTAGTCATGATTAGGTGGCAAAAATATTTTATTATTGCAGATAAATCATGCAAATTCATCATTTTAATATAAATAATGCCAAACATGCAATAAAAGCCAATGAGGCACTGCATATCAATTTGCAAGTGCAAAAAAATGGTATTTTGCTTTGTGCCATTAGTGTAAGTAATCATGTAGTGCTTTGGACTACCTACTACGAGCATAATGATGGAGGCGCAGATGGCAGAAGTATGATGGCTATTATGAAAGACTGTGAAGTTATGAATATCAAATCGTGTATTGTGGGTTTAGATGAAGATAGAATGATGATATTGCCAAATGCGTACAAAGACATGGTAGCAACGAAAAGTGCATTTGAGTATGTGTATCCTATTGAAAACAATGATATTCTTGAGCAGCAATTTTTACCTTGGCAAGATTTTTTTGGGGCTTATGTAATGAAAAATGGCACTAAGCATGTATTTACTAATTGGCAAAAAAATGTATTATTTGCAAATACAGCGATTAGTTTATTAAATATTTATACAAGCTATTTGCAGCAAGATGCACATCAGTTATTTATTAGTTTGTCAGAAAATAAATTTGTGATGACTGTTTATAAAAATACAGAATTGCAATTGCATGCTGTAAATGAAATGAAAAGCTTGGATGATGTACTTTATCAAATTCAAAAAATGATAGACATGTTTAGTTTAGAAAATGTAGCTATCCAAATCAATGGAATGGATGCACTAGCAAAAACAACAGCTATTGCAGTGTATTATTCCAATACAATATTGCAAGCATTGCCAAATGGCTTTATTTATCCAGCAGTAATAAGCAAAGAAACACAAGGACTTATTTTCCCAATATTATCTATAGCCAAATATGCGAATCATTAGTGGAACCCATGGCGGAAGACGCATTAGCCCGCCTACAAAAATGCCTTATACAAGACCCACTACAGATATTGCAAAAGAGGGGTTGTTTAATATTATTCAAAATAATTTGGATATCGAAGCACTAAATTGCTTAGACCTATTTGGCGGTACTGGTTGTATTAGTTACGAGTTGGCTAGTCGTGGAGCAAAGCAATTAACTATTGTAGAAAAAGATACTCAGATGTTTGATTTTATCAAAAAAACATCAGCAACATTAGAAATAGAAAATATGCAATGTGTAAAAATGGATGTGTTTAAATATTTAGAAGCTTGTTCGCATCAATACGATTTTATTTTTGCAGGCCCACCTTATGCATTAAAAAATATTGACGATTTGCCAAATATTATTTATCAAAAAAATATGCTAACACCAGAAGGGTGGTTTGTATTGGAACATACGCCACGCAATGCCTACGAATCTTTTCCTAATTTTATAAGAGCTAAAAATTATGGTACTACAATTTTCAGTATTTTTTCACCAACAAAATAATTAAATATGCAACGCATCGCCTTGTTTCCTGGTACTTTTGATCCAATTACACTTGGGCATACAGATATTATAGATAGGGCTTTGCCATTGTTTGATAAATTATATGTAGGTATTGGTATTAATAGCAATAAGCAGCCAATGTATAGCTTGGAGCAACGTATTGAATGGATTAAAGAAGTATATCACAACGAACCTAAAATAGTGGCTACTAGCTATGAAGGTTTAACTTCTAGTTTTTGCAAAAGTATAGATGCCAAATTTATATTGCGTGGGATACGTTATGTAAGCGATTTTGAATACGAAAAAAGTATTGCTGATGTTAATCGCATGATGGATGATCAATTGGAAACAATTTTCTTGACCTGTAGTCCAGAGTATAGTAGCTTTAGTAGCACTTTGGTGCGCGATATAATTAGAAATGGGGGAGATGCTGTGAAATTTTTACCAAAGGAAGTAAGAAGTAGTTTGGGGAAGTAAATTCTCTATTAAAACAACTCTTTTATATTGCCATAAGTATTTTCTAAAATAGTTTGCAAATCATCTTGCGCTATCCATTTTACTGCTGTAATTCCTTCTTCCATTTGTGGTGTCAGTGTTTGTTTTGGTGCAGTCATAAAGTACCAATGGGTCTGCTTTAATACATATCTTTCTTTAATTTTGTAAATATGATAGGTGTGTTTTGCAAATTCTTGCAATGTTATTTGTTGGCAACCAGTTTCTTCTTCTACTTCTCTTACACTGCATTCTGCAATATCTTCATTAGGTTCTAGTTTTCCTTTTGGTAAATCCCATTTGCCATTTCTAAAAATAAATAATATTTCATTGTATTCATTGCGCACAATACCTCCTCCTGCTTCTATTACGCTGCATTCTTGTTTGAATAAATTTAGCACATTTTGCCCATCTGCAGGAGTAATTTGCAGCGCTTCTTTTTTATTGACCACCTCTTCTATCAAATAATGAATATCCTGTTGGCGCACACCTGCTAACAATTTCACCACACCATCCTTGATGTTCATCATATTGCCTATAATAATTTTATTTTTTTCTATGTAGATATTTATATTCTGCATCATTTATAAGTACTTTTGCGATGTATGAAAAACGAATTGCAAGTTGCAGAAAAATTATTACAAATCAACGCAATAAAACTCAATCTTCAAGCACCTTATACTTGGGCAAGCGGTTGGCGTAGTCCTATTTATTGCGATAACCGTAAGGTATTATCTTATCCGCAAGTTCGCGAGTTTATTAAAAGCGAAATGAGCAATATTGTATTTCAGCAATTTACGGATGCGGAAGTAGTCGCTGGGGTAGCTACAGCAGGTATTCCGCATGGTGCATTAATTGCAGATCAAATAAAATTGCCGTTTATATATGTGCGCAGTGCACCAAAAGGGCATGGCTTGGGCAATCAGATTGAAGGTGTATTGGAGACAGGGCAAAAGGTAATTGTAATTGAAGATTTAATAAGTACTGGCAAAAGTAGTATGCAAGTGGTAGATGTATTGCGAGCAAATGGAGCCAATGTTATTGGTATGGTAGCCATATTCACATATGGTTTTCCGGAAGCTACACAGCTATTTGCAGATAACAATGTACCATTGGTTACACTAAGCAATTACGAAAGTTTATTGCAATTGGCTAAAGAAAAAAATATGTTTACCGAAGCAGAATTGGCTACACTTGGCGAATGGAGAAATAGCCCAAGCACTTGGATGCAGTAAACAATTGGGATATTTTAACTTTTGCTAAATAAAAATGATACTTTAAAATTCTTATTTTTACCTACATCATGATAATAAAAACAGCATGCTTACTATTTGGATTGCTTTTGGTTTCTCAATTTTCCATTGCCCAAGAAAAAATAGTTCCATCTTTCCCAGATAATATGTTTTACAATTTTCAAACAGGGCAAAGCCGAGTGAATGGTGCATTGTCTAAAAATGAAAAAACGTGGAAAGAATTATTTAAAGAAAAAGGATTGAATTATCCAGCTACTAATATTTTCTTTCGCGTGTTTAAATATGATCAAAAATTTCAAGTGTTTGCGCGCAATAATGCTACAGATACATTTACTTTAGTAAAAGAATATAAGGTATGTGTGCGTAGCGGAAACGTAGGTCCAAAGCGCGCTGAAAACGACAAACAAGTGCCTGAAGGGTTTTATTTTATAGACGAGTATAAGTATAATAGTAACTATTGGTTGAGCATGTTGGTTAGCTATCCTAATTATAGCGATTTAATTAAGGGCAATAAAGAAACTCCTGGTGGTGATATATACATACATGGAAGCTGCGTAACAGTAGGTTGTGTGCCAATGACGGATGAAATTATTGAAGAAATTTATGCATTAGCAGTAATAGCGCGGACCAATGGGCAGTTCAATATTCCCATTCATATTTTTCCA
>CAIXQW010000088.1 GCA_903921675.1 uncultured bacterium
TACCTATCATAACTTATACATTTTGGCTATAAATATACAAAAATATACACTTATAGCCAAAACAACATGTTTATTTTGGCTACAAGTATGCAAATAATACACTTATAGCCAAAATAAACTCTTAAATAAACAAAATCAGCTGTAAACAAAACCAACCGTAAACAACCTCAAACTTTAAACCTCAAACCTTACACCTTCCCCCCTACTTCATCTCACTTGTAAAATAAAAATGAATATCTTTATTATTTGCAATTTCAGTATTTAAGTACCATTCGCTTTGCGCTAGGTAAATAGAGTTGCCATCTTTATCTTCTACAATATTTGCTTGTTTGAATTTTGCAAAATTGGCCACAGCAGTTTTATCGCCACCAAGCCAACACGCTTTATAGAAAGGCAAAGTTTTAAAGCTACAAGCGCTGCCATATTCTTGCAACAATCTGTATTGTATTACTTCAAATTGCAATTCGCCAACGCAACCAATAATTTTTCTGTTGCCACCATGCTGTGTAAATAGCTGCGCCACACCTTCCTCGGTTAATTGATTCAAGCCTTTTTCTAATTGCTTGCTCTTCATGGGGTCGTTGTTCACTACCTCTTTAAATATTTCTGGACTAAAGCTTGGTATGCCTACAAAGGTCATATTTTCGCCTTCTGTAAGCGTATCGCCTATTTTAAAATTGCCGGTATCAAACAATCCTACTACATCGCCAGGGTAAGCATCATCTACTACATTTTTTTCGCGAGCCATAAAGGTGTATGGATTATTAAATCGTACATCTTTATCTAAGCGCACATGATGGTAAAATTTATTGCGCTCAAACTTACCACTGCATATCCTAAAAAACGCAATTCTATCTCTGTGGCGCGGATCGATATTGGCATGAATTTTAAATACAAAACCAGTTAGCTTATCTTCGTTTGGCGTAATTTCTCGGGTGTTGGTAAAACGGCTTTTAGGGCTTGGTGCAATATCTACGAAAGTATCTAGCATTTCTTTTACACCAAAATTATTTACCGCACTACCAAAAAAAACAGGCGCCAATTGCCCACTCAAATATTCATCCACCGGAAAACCATCATACACACCATCTATCAACTCTATATCTTCTTGCAATTGCTTGGCATCTTTTTCGCCAATCAATTGTGCTACCAAAGGCGCATTGATGTCGGGTATTTGAATCAAATCATCGTCGGTGGCTTTGCTACTAGCCTGAAACTGTAGCAAGCTTTTATTCAGTACATGGTACACACCTTTAAACTCCTTACCACCATTAATTGGCCATGTAAGCGGTTGCGTTTTGATGTTTAATTTTTCTTCTAATTCTTCCAACAATTCAAAAGGGTTTCTACCATCGCGGTCCATTTTGTTGATGTACACAATTACAGGCGTATCGCGCATTCTGCACACTTCCATCAGCCTTTGGGTTTGTTCCTCTACGCCTTTTACGCAGTCTATAACTAGTATTACGCTATCCACAGCGGTTAAGGTTCTGTAAGTATCTTCGGCAAAATCTTTATGCCCAGGCGTATCCAAAAGGTTGATTAATTTTTCGCGATACTCAAAACTCATTACCGAGGTAGCCACAGAAATGCCACGCTGCCTTTCTATCTCCATAAAATCGGAGGTAGAAGCTTTTTTTATTTTATTACTTTTTACGGCACCAGCTACTTGTATCGCCCCTCCAAACAATAATAGTTTTTCGGTTAATGTAGTTTTACCAGCATCCGGGTGACTAATAATGGCGAATGTTTTGCGTTGTTCTATTTCTTTTGCGTACTTCATGCTTTTGTGTGGAAAGTGCGCAAAGGTAATTTGTTTTGGCGAGATGGCAGTTTGGATTACCAATTTAGTAAAAAATATGCTTTTGCTCGGATGGCGTTCCCCTTTGGGTCGGGCTATCCACTGCAATCTCCCGATGAAAAATCGGGAGGATTTCCGTTGCTATCCCTAACGCGGAAAGGCAGTTGAGATTTATTTATTGTTTTTTTATCATTGTAAATTGATGTTTACCATGTGGACTGCGTCCACAATACGCAACTGCATAGCTCTGGGGACATGGCAGGGCAGAATCACATTGGTATACAAATATCCGAAATTCAATTTTCATGCGCGCAATAATTTCTATTAAAATTTTTTAGCTTTTCATTCATTTCGCTTGCTAGAACATTCATTTCGCTTGTTGGAACATTCATTTCGCTTGTTTGAGCATTCATTTCGTATGCTGTAGCATTCATTTCGTATGTTGGACTATTCATTTCGTATAATCTAGCATTCATTTCGCTTGTTAGACTATTCATTTCGTATAATGTAGCATTCATTTCGGATAATTTATTAGGGTACAGACCAAAGAAATGAACCCTGGTTACTAAGAAATGAGGGTTAAGCGTTGCGAAACGCTACCTAAAGATAAAGAAATGCACAAAACAACCCACGAAATGCCACCTCACAACGCAGAAACTTTATAAGTGTTATAAGTATTGAACTACTAATACCAAGAAACTAATATGCTGCAAGGGAAATTCAGTTTGTAAGGCTCCGAAATGAAGATAGAAGGGATGGGAATTAGGAAGGATGAAAGAAAATTGAATGATAAGTTTAGAAAAATAACAGCGGTGGCAAACAGGGTAAACTACAGAAGATATTTAAATTTAAAAAATGTAATATTTGCCCTGAAAGATACTCGAGAATTGCTTTTATCAATTTTGAAGTAATTTGTTTGGTGGTTTAAATAGCCGGGTATATATTTGTGTTATGTGCTATAATAACTACCTCCTATTGTATGCAGGTTTGAAATGATTGATATAGAACCTTTCTGATTGACAATTTTCCGTATGTGTTGAATATTCACATAAATACACTTTGTCAAAATCCCTACAATTTTTCCATCCAGATAATCTAAGTCTTAAATTTGTGCTTCTACCAACATATATTATTTCCTGATTGTGTGTAAGCATATAAACAAAGTTTCTATATCTTACCTGAGTGGGTATTTTGGGTATTTCCTGCTTACTAATTACAGCACATAACAGCACATTACCAAAAGTGGGGGGTTCGTTTTTCAATTCAACATTTTTCATATTATATAGTTTTGTATTTTCAATTAAACATTAGTGGTATAATGCCCCACCTTCGGCAA
>CAIXQW010000089.1 GCA_903921675.1 uncultured bacterium
AAGAAGAAGACCCAGAAGTAGAACATTATCACATTAAAAATAAAGCTATTAGAAAATGAGAAAACATATTTTACTAGCTGCGTTTGCATTAATATTTATAGCTAATGCATTACCATGCGAAGCACAAAGTGGCACATGGACATGGATGCATGGCAATGACACTAGTGGCATTCAAGGAAATTACGGAGTGCTAGGCATAGCCAGCGATACCAGCTTGCCTGTAGGTAGGTATCAAAGTGCTTATTGGATAGATAAACAAGGTAATTTTTGGCTGTTTGGTGGTGTTACATTTCAGGTAAATTCTTTATCGATGCAAAATGATATGTGGATGTACAACCCAAATACCAATCAATGGAAATGGGTGAGCGGTCCAAAATTTGCGAATGATATCAATGGAGAATTTGGCACAAATGGCATACCAAGCACAGCTAATTATCCTAGTGCCAGAGGTTATGGACTGAATTGTTGGACAGATACCAATGGGATGATGTGGCTATACGGTGGTTATGGATATGATAGTATTGGGAATGTACGAGAGTTAAGTGATTTGTGGAAATTCAATCCTACAACTACAGAATGGACATGGATGAATGGAAGTGCTACTGGCAATAAACCAACTATCTATGGACCCAAAGATGTATATGCTGATAGTGTAACACCCGGTGGCTTGCAAGAAATAAAAAGTAGTTGGGTAGATAAAAATAATACATTCTATTTATTTGGTGGCAAAAGTGGATATATGTATAGCCAAGGGCATGAAACTAGCAACGATATGTGGCAATATAATCCAAGCCTGAATCAATGGCGTTGGCGCAAAGGCGACAAAAACAATACGATTAATGGTCATTATGGTATAATGGGGGTAGAAGACACTGCCAATTATCCACCTGGCAGGTGCAGTTACACCAAATGGAAAGATGCATTTGGCAATTTTTATATTTTTGGAGGTGGAAGATTTATTGGCTATGCCAACCTAAATGATACCTGGAAGTATAATCCTGTAACGA
This sequence comes from uncultured bacterium, assembly GCA_903921675.1. Taxonomy (GTDB): domain Bacteria; phylum Bacteroidota; class Bacteroidia; order Chitinophagales; family Chitinophagaceae; genus CAIXQW01. Next base: position 1,008 of record CAIXQW010000089.1, read on the forward strand.
ATGCATGGACATGGCTTAGTGGTGCAAATTCACCTAATGTGTACACAACTTATGGCCCCTATTGCAATGCAGATACTATCTACCCAAAGCCACGTATGGAAAACCAAACTGCTCAAAACGAATTTTGTGTAACTGCATTTTGGAATTTTGGAGGATTCAATAGTGTAGAAGGAAAATGTTATAACGATTTAATGCTGTATAATTCTTTAGATAATAAGTGGATTAGAATGAAAGGTACAGATACCTCTGGCTATGCAGGCAATTATGGCACTAAAGGTGTTCCTAATAACAATAATGATATTGGAGGCAAATGTGGTCCAGCTGTATGGTTAGATGCAAATAATAACCTTTGGGTTTTTGGAGGAATTAATCATGATGTTACAGATGTAAAAAACGATTTATGGAAATTTACGGCAGATAGTAGTTGTTTTTTTGCTACCTTTCAAATACCTTTTAATGCACCACCATACAATCCTACATTATGCATAGGCGATACAACAAAAATTACAAGTATTGATACCAATTGGGCTGTGCAAATTATACCTATGACGGGTGTAAGTTATAATGCAGATAGTACTATTGCATACTTTACACCTAATACCACTACGAGTTATTCATTTATTGCAGTTGATAATAGAATTGCAGATTGCGTCCTACCAGATACACTTTATTTTACAATACATGCAGATTCTGTTTGGCATCCAAATGTAACTTTTGGCAATATTAGTGGCTGCACCAACGATGTGGTAACTATATCTACTGATACAAATTATAAATATAATTGGCTACCTGCATCTGCTTTTACTGCAAATGCAGATACCAGTTTGCTTTCTGCCACTATTACTAATAATGCAACTTATACCATTACTGCGCAATATAAAAGACAATGTACTAGTATCGACACTAATTCGTTAAATGTGCAATTATTACTGCCGGTTATGCCAACAATTACTATTCCAAATACTACCATTTGTATTGGAGATTCTATTGCAATTCCCATCAACTACAACTATGTAATAAAAGTATCACCAAATAATTTTACAACCAATGCAGATACTACCATGTTGTATCTTACACCTACCACCAATACCACTTATACTATAATTGTAAGCAATGCAGCATCTCCATGCACAGCTATAGATACTTTTACAGTCAATACATTTGCCACGCCTCCAACTCCAATTATTTTAGGACCATTTGGTAATTTAAAAGTTTGTCAGCGCGATACGCTTAATCTTTCTTTCCAAAGTGGGTCTTTGCTATCTGTGCAGCCTAGTACCAATATATTTGTAAATGGCAATCAAATTTTATTTTTCCCAACTACTACTACCACTTATACAATTACATCTACTGCTACTAATCATTGCCAAGTAAGCAGTTCTATCACTGTACAAATTATTGTAATACCATCTCCAACTGCCGAGTTTATTTTCAATCCTACAATAATTGTAGCGCCAAATAATGTAGATCTTATCAATCTAAGTAGCAATGCATCTGGCTATCAATGGTTTTTAAATCCATATATTTTTGTTAGCAATCAAAGTAATACCAATTACAACATTGCAGACTCTGGCTTGTATTGTTTTACATTGGTAGCTAGTAATAATTTAGATTGTAAAGACACTGTAACGCATTGCCTACCTGCATTCAACGATACAAATAGTATTATTTATGTACCAAATGTATTTAGCCCTAATGCAGATGGTATTAATGATGTGTTTAAAATATACAGCCGTAATATTGAACTACAACAATTTGTAATTTTTGATAGATGGGGCAACAACGTATTTGAAACCAAGAATATCAACCAAGCTTGGGATGGTTTTAGAAATGGTAAAAAATGTGATGTAGGAACTTATTTTTACTACATAAAATACAAAACATTATTTGGCGTAGAAAAAACTTTGCAAGGTGATGTAAGTATAGTAAAGTAGGGTATAGATTAATGCAGCATAATTTAATTATTGGCTATTTGTAAACCCAATTCAACTTGGCAAAGTCATTACACTATTTAATGATGAAACCTAAAAAAAAACTTACATTTATGAAGTAGCATACAATTTAACATGGAGGTAGTAGAAAGAACTGAATGATTGGATTGATAAAGGATAAAAATAATAATAATTAAAAATTCCTTACTTTCACCGCTAAACTGGTTGTATTTTTTATTTGGTCCCAACTATTTGCAGATAATTCCGTCTAATGGTTCAAAGAATTATCATAAATTTGTTATATTATTAGTCAACAAAAAAATCAACATTTAAA
>CAIXQW010000090.1 GCA_903921675.1 uncultured bacterium
CCATTTCTTTTAATAACCAACCGGCACCACCAAATTTATCAATAATAAATAAAGTATATCTTACATCTAAAGTTACGTTTCTACACAAATTAATATCGTATAAAATATCACTCATAGTTCCTTCCCAAATTCTATCAAAGTTGGTACCTACCAATTCTCCATAGGCATTCAATACAGGGCTGCCGCTATTGCCACCCGTTGTATGATTGCTAGCCAAAAAAGCCAATGGCATTTGTCCATTTGGCATAGCATATCTACCATAATCTTTATTGCGCCAAAGCGTTTTTAATTTTTCTGGCACCTGAAATTCTTCAATATCTATATTGTCTTTTGCAATTGCTCCATCCAATGTTGTATAGCATTTGTAAGTCATACCATCGCGAGGTGCAGCACCTTGTACCTTGCCATAGCTTACTCGCAAAGTGCTATTGGCATCTGGATACATTGCTTGGCCTGCATTCATTGCTATTTTTGCTTGTGTGTATTGATGATGCAATGCAATTAAATCAAATTGATTTTTTCTGAAGCTATCAAAGTTTTTGTTTTGTACAGCTGTTAAAGCTTGATTCAATTGAAATCCTTTATCTGCTCTGATAGTAGCAATAATTTCATCTATATTTTTATTGTCAAAAAGTGCCAGCATTTTAGTTTCATTACTCGCAATACTTTCATCAAATATATTTGTAATATCTGCAATACTATCTGCTTTGATGCTTGAAAATTCTGCAAATAAAATATCTAATAATTTACTGCTAATTTTTCTGTCTGTACTTGCATTATAATTTTTATAAAATCCTTGCCAAATAGCTTTATATTTTAGGATAGAATCTACACTTTTTGTTTTTTCTAAAGTTGCAATAATATCATTCAATTTCCCACTTTGCTGAAATGCTTCGCATCCACCAAATGCTTCTTCTAAATATACATTCAGTTTAGCTTGCTCTTTTTGTTTTACATAAATAGCATTGATGTCGTTTACAACATTGCCATATAGGTCATAGGTGAATTTATTTTTATTTACCCAAGTAGCAAATTTTTCTTCTTGCGCCAATTTTTTATTTACGCCATCATTAATTTGTAAACCCAATAATTCTCCTTGCCACTTCTTATAATAGTTAGCAATGCTTGCTTGCTTACTAGCATATTTAATAAATGTTTCTCTATTAGCACGCATATCTTGGTCCATAATGTTCAAACGCGCTTCTCTTATTTTAATTCTTGCGGGGTCTAATACATGCATCACCTCATCTACACCACCGCTAGTTAGGTTCTGTTGTGTTCTGCCAGGGAAGCCATACACCATACTAAAATCGCCTTCTTGCACGCCGCCTATATTTATTTTAAAATACTTTTTAGGTTTGTAAGGCACATTATTTTTATTGTAAGTAGCAGATTTATTATTGGCATCTACATACACACGAAACACACTAAAATCACCAGTGTGTCGCGGCCAAGCCCAGTTATCTGTATCTCCACCAAATTTACCAATGCCATTTGGCGGAAAGCCTACCAAGCGCACATCATTAAATTTTTGTGTGATAAACATATAAAATTTATTGTCATTAAAAAAACCTTTGATATTAGCACCAACAGCATCTTTGATAATGGTATTAGCAGTTTCTAACTCTTTAATTCTTTTGGCAATTTCTTTTTGGCGAGTGGTATCGCGCAAATCATCCGGTAAATTTTGTGTAAGAGCGTTGGTTACATCTACAATTTTTACAATAAATGTTACACTCAATCCAGGGCAAGGCAATTCCTCTGCATTATTCATAGCCCAAAATCCATTTTGCAAATAATCGTGCTGCATGCTGCTAAGCCCTTGCACAGTGCCATAACCACAATGATGATTGGTAAGCACCAAGCCTTGATTGCTAATTACTTCGCCAGTGCATCCGCTACCAAATAAGCAAACAGCATCTTTTAAGCTGCTCTTTTGCTCGTTATACAAATCCTTGGCAGTAATTTTCATACCCATGCCGCGCATATCTTTTTCATTTAGTTTTTCTAATAAAAAAGGTAGCCACATGCCTTCTTTGGCGGTAGCTGTTATACAAAAACTAAATAGAAAGGTTGTGAGGAATATTTTGCGCATTGTTGATATGTTTATTGTGTTAAAAAGAATTTGCGTTTTATTTTTGATGCCTGCAAAAGTAAATCATTTTGTTTATAAGCAATAGGCGTAAAAAGCATTTGCGATGAATAAGTAATTTTCAACAATGCAGTAAATTATTCAACAATTAAATGGTAAGCAACAATAAACATGTTTATAGAACCTAATATTCGAAAAGCAAAACAAGGATGGATAGAAGTAGTGTGTGGAAGCATGTTTAGCGGAAAAACAGAAGAGTTGATTCGAAGGCTACGCCGCGCAAAAATTGCAAACCTTAGAGTAGAAATTTATAAACCAGTAATTGATATAAGATACGCTTTAGAAGAAGTGGTAAGTCATAACGATACTCGCATACCGAGCACGCCTGTAGAAAATTCGCAAAATATTTTATTACTTGCGCAAAATGTAGATGTAGTAGGTATAGATGAAGCACAATTTTTTGATGCAGAAATGCCAAATGTAGCAGAGCAATTGGCAATGCGTGGCATTAGAGTAATAGTTGCTGGGCTAGATATGGATTTTAAATGCAATCCTTTTGGACCAATGCCAGCCATACTTGCTAAGGCAGATTATATTACTAAATTGCATGCTATTTGTGTGCAATGTGGCGATATTGCCAATTATAGTTATCGCAAAACAGCTAGTGATGCCCAAGTAGTACTAGGCGAATTAGACATATACGAACCCCGCTGCCGCAACTGCTATCACTCATAGTCAAGCAAGCGAAGCGCGTCATGCGTAGGCAAAGAATGATAAAATAACTAAATTGTTGAAGTGTTGAAGTGTTGAATAATAGAATAATAGAGTTATCGAATGTTCCTTCATTTTTTAAATTCTAAACCTCAGCGAAAATCCGCATCATCCTGCCCAATCTGCGTTCTAATCATTTGCACAGCAAATTAATATTGGAAAATTTGTCTAAAAAAAAACAGCAGTTAAAATCCATTTCATTTAGTCCAATCAGTGGTCTACTCTACAAAGCATACGCCAATTCCACTTCATCAAAGTTGATGTAATGCACTCCATTTTCCCATTGCTTATTCAATAGCATCATCAATTTTTGGAAATCCTTAGGGTTATTTAAAAAATCTACTTGCTCAGTATCTATCGCCAATGTAGGAATATTAATATTTTTAATGAGTTGCCAATAAGCATCTTGCAAGCTGCTCAAGTAATCATCAGGAATAGTTTGTTCATAATCTCTTGCCCTATGCTTGATATTGCTTTGCAGCTTATTGATAGGACAATGCAGAAAGATTATCAAATCTGGCTGAGGCAAATTTGCATAGATAATATCAAATAATGTTTCAAACAATCGATATTCATCTTCTGCAAGGTTTACTTTGGCAAATAATTTACATTTAATAAATAAATAGTCACTTATTGTAGTTTGCTGAAATAAATCTTTTGTGTTTAATAAATCTTTTAATTGCTTAAAACGTTCTGCTAAAAAACTCAACTCCAACTGAAATGCATATTTTTCAGGCGCCTCATAAAACTTTGGTAAAAATGGATTGTCCGCAAATTGTTCCAATATCATTTTGGCATTGGTAGTAGTAGCCAATAAATTACATAAAGTAGTTTTACCTGCGCCAATATTGCCTTCTATGGTTATGTATGGATACTTCACTCGCCAAATTTGAAATGCGAAATTACTACAAGGCTAGGGGATTTTCTATTTTAGATTTCCACATACTTTCAGGTAACAATATGCTTGAAGTTTATAATTTATAAAAACAAAAATTACTTGTCAATTTCTCGAACTTCCAAATCATCTGCACAAGCCTCCAATAATTCAACCATGTTTTGATGCAATTCCGGATGCAAAAGGTTTGGTGCAATTTCTGCCAAAGGCACAAGTACAAATTTTCTAAGGTGCAAATAAGGATGAGGAATTTGTAAATTTTCTTGTTGAATAATTTTATTGGCAAATAATAAAATATCTATATCTATCGTTCTTGCGCCCCATTTATCTTGGCGTACTCTCCCCATTTTTGTTTCTATTTGTAAGCAGTGATGCATTAATTTATCTGCTTCCAAATTGGTATCTACAGCTATTACTTGATTGTAAAAATTAGCTTGATTGGTATTGCCCCAAGCCTTAGTTTCGTATATCTTACTTTGGGCAATAATAGTACCTATTTCTTTAGCGATCCAATTGCAGCAAGCAGATAGATTAGCTAATCTATCTGCCATATTACCACCTATCCCTAAATAAACCCTATTCATAAATAATGCAACAAAGATAGTAGTACTAACAATTACATTTGCATTTATCAAAACAAAATAAAAATAATGAGTAATTTTTTAAAATATTTCTTTGCAGCCTTACTTGCTCTAATCGCATTTGTATTTATTGGATTTATTTTTTTAGTAGGTGCAGGTGCAAGCAGCGCAAGTGCGGATAATCCTAGCCTGAAAAAAAATAGTATTCTTACGATAGACCTTAGTAATTCTATCAAAGAACAAACGGCCGATAACGAATTTAATTTTGGTGGTGTAAATGAAGGGCAAGATGGTTTGTACGATTTAAAAGCAGCCATTGAACACGCTAAAAAAGATGAGAAGGTAAAAGGAATTTACATTAAAATGGGAATGACTTTTAATGGGTGGGCTACCTTGTACGATTTAAAAAAGAGCTTAGAAGATTTTAAAAATAGCAAAAAATTTATTTATGCTTATGGCGATTATACAGATCAAAAGACGCTTTACCTAAGCAGTGTAGCAGATAGTATTTTTATTAATCCAATAGGTGCAATAGAATTGAAAGGATTAGCAGCTACAGGTACTTTCTACAAAAAGGCTTTAGATAAATTAGATATTCAGCCAGTTGTATTTTATTGTGGAAAGTTTAAAGGTGCTAGCGAACCATTTCGTTTAGAAAAATTTAGTGAGCCGAACAAACAACAAATTGGGGATTTGCTGAAAGATTTTTATGGAGAATTTGTAAGTGCGTTAGCCAAGAAAAGTGGTAAGGATACCGCCTATATTAGTGCATTGGCAAATGATTTAAAAATAGAAAAACCAAGCGATGCTGTTAGAGAACATTTGATAGATGGAACTAAATATGAAAATGAGTTTTTGAGTTTAATAAAAACAAAATTAGGCATTGCTGCAAAAGATAAAATAGCTGCTATGACCATTAGCGATTATGCAGGTTTGGTGTATGATAGTAAAAGTAGTAAAAACAAAATTGCTGTATTATATGCCGATGGCGAAATTGTAGATGGAGAAGGGCAGCATGGTCAAGTAGCTGCGAAACCTATGATACGCGAAATAAGAAAACTAATTAACCAAGAGGATGTAAAAGCTGTGGTATTACGCATCAACAGCCCTGGTGGTAGTGCTTTGGCTAGCGAAAATATGTATCAAGAGTTGATGCAATTGCGCAAGTTAAAACCAATCATTATTAGTATGGGAGATGTAGCTGCAAGTGGTGGTTATTATTTAAGCTGCGCTGGCGATAGCATTTTTGCCCAACCAAATACCATTACAGGTAGTATAGGTGTAGTAGGCATGATGCTAAACTTTGAAAACTTTATGAAAAATAATATTGGTGTAACAACTGATGTAGTAAAAACAAATGCACATGCCGATTTCCCGAATGTTACAAGAACCATGACAGATAAAGAAATGGCGTATATGCAAATGAATACAGATAGAATTTATGGCATTTTTAAACAACGTGTAATGGATGCAAGAAAAGTAGATCAAGCATTTGTGGATAGCATTGCACAAGGACATGTATACAGCGGTGCACGTGGTAAAGAATTGAAATTGGTCGATGGCATTGGCGGTATGGATAGAGCATTGCAAAGTGCTGCTGCTATTGCTAAATTATCTGACTATAAAGTGGTGTATTACCCGGCAGTAAAAGATGGTTTGCAAGAAATGATTAATAAATTTATTGGTAAAAAAACTGACGAAGTAATTGTAAAACAAGCCCTAGGCGAAGATTATAAATTGTATCAAAAAATGAAATCTTTGCGCAGCAATATGGATAAAGTAAATATGCTAATGCCGTTTGAGTTGGAAATTAAATAAGTTTTTTAAATTGAGAATTGAAAGTTGAACATTAAGTAATTCGATTTAACCACTTAGATACATAGAAACATAGGAAGAACATAGTTTAACAACTAAGTTTTTCTATGGTACTAAGCTCCTAAGTTGTATAAACAATTTCAATTAATTTGCAATTCCCTTTACTTCATCAGTATTATGTTTGTGCTTGAATAATATCCAAAAAGCAATGGTAATAATTAATGCATAACCCGCAAATGCTAGCCATATTGAATGCCAATCTTTAGCATTGTTGTGTGTATAATATTTGTCTATTACAATACCACTAATTTTAGCACCAAAAAAGGCACCAAATCCATTCGTCATCATCATAAACAAGCCTTGTGCACTGCTTCTAATGTTGCTATCTGTTTGTGTTTCTATAAATAAAGACCCGGAGATGTTGAAAAAATCAAAAGCCATTCCATAAATAATACCAGATAAAATAATCATCCACAAACCATCTGCTGGATTGCCAAAACTAAATAATCCAAAACGCAAAACCCATGCAAACATAGAGATAAGCATTACTTGCTTGATGCCAAATCTTTTTAAGAAAAACGGAATTGCCAATATAAAAAGTGTTTCAGAAATTTGAGAAATAGACATGATGATGGTAGAGTATTTTACTACAATTGAATCTTTATATATAGGATTGTTGGCAAAATCTGAAAGAAAAATATCTCCATACATATTGGTTAACTGCAAAGCACCTCCTAAAAACATAGAGAATATAAAAAACAATGCCATTTTGTAATTAGAAAATAATTTGAATGCCGAAAGTCCTAATTGCTCTATCCAATTGGCATTAGCATCTACAGATTTTGTAGGTGGGCATTTTGGTAATGTAAAAGCATAAGCGCCTAATACAAAAGATGCACAAGCAGATATATAAAACATATTGGCACTGGCTTTATTACCACTTAAATTAGTCAACCACATAGCTGCTATAAAACCAACAGTTCCCCAAACTCTAATTGGTGGAAATACTTTTACAACATCTTCCTTGTTATTTTTTAAAATGGTATATGCCACAGAATTAGACAAAGAAATAGTTGGCATATAACATAACATGGCTACAAATATTACCCAATAAAATGTAGATGGATTATTTACCTGCGGAATGTAGGCAATAGCTATACCGCTCAATATGTGCAAAATACCATACAGTTTTTCTGCGTTAATCCATCTATCAGCAACAATGCCAACTAGTGCGGGCATTATTAAAGATGACAAGCCAAGCGTAGAAAAGATAGCACCAAAATTAGCACCACTCCAAATTTTAGGATCATGGTTATTTCCAAACCAATAGTTAGCAATTGTTATCAACCATGCGCCCCAAATAAAAAATTGC
>CAIXQW010000091.1 GCA_903921675.1 uncultured bacterium
TATGCCCATGGCAAATTCTGTCAATTGTAATGGCCTGAAAGTATCAACCATTACAGCTAATTCGCCGGTTTCTTTTTTGCCAATACTTTTTTCTACAGCACCAGGGTGCGGGCCATGCGGAATACCACTTGGGTGCAGGGTAATCATGCCTCGTGTTACATGTTTGCGGCTCATAAAATCGCCATCTACATAATACAATACTTCATCGCTATCTATATTGCTATGATTGTATGGCGCAGGAATGGAATCTGGATGGTAATCGTATAAACGAGGCACAAAACTACATATCACAAAGTCTTTGCCATCGAATGTTTGATGCACTGGTGGTGGCTGATGCACGCGGCCTGTAATAGGTTCAAAGTCGTGAATAGAAAATATATACGGATACTCGCAACCATCCCAACCAACTACATCAAACGGATGATTGGCGTAAGTAATTGGGTAAAGCATTCCTTTCTTTTTTGTAGTAATTAAAAACTCGCCTTTTTGGTCTATGGCTACTAAATTTTCTGGTGTGCGAATATCTCTTTCGCAATATGGACTATGTTCTAATAATTGCCCCAATTTACTCATGTATCTTTTTGGGTAACGAATAGGTCCAAAGCTTTCTACAATAAATAATCTGTTGGCTTCTGTTTCAAAATGCAATTGATAAATTGTACCACGCGGCACTACTATATAATCGCCATATCCAAATTTCAATTCGCCATATTGTGTTAGCATTTTACCATTGCCTTCATGCACAAAAAGCACTTCATCTGCATCTGCATTTTTGTAAAAATAATTACGCATGCTTTTTTGCGGAGCAGCTAAAGAAATATGACAATCGCCATTTACTAAAATAGGCTTGCGGCTTTGCAAATAATCTGCTTCTGGCTGAATATTAAACCCTTGAAAACTGCGATGCTTCAAAATATTTTCTGTTGCAATTTTTGGATTAATATCTATCGGCTCTTCTGTTTTTATAATTTGTGTAGGCGGATGAATATGATACAACAATGTATAGTTGCTGCTAAAACCTTCTGTGCTAAATAATTGCTCGCTATACAATCCTCCATCTGGCTTACGAAATTGGGTATGACGCTTATGAGGAATATTTCCTAATTTAAAATAATGTGGCATTTGGTAAAGATAATTAAAATGAAAGGATAATAAAAAACACTCATTAAAGTTTTTACCAAATATACCTAAGGCTAACACTATGGCTTACTATAGGCAGGATTGGTAATTAAGGTGCTATCTGTTAGTGTATTTAAAAATGCGATGACATCATTGCGTTGCGTTTTTGTCAATCTACCTTGCACTTGCACTTGCATCACTGGATCTAAATATTGACTAGTGGCATGAAACCCTGTATTGTAATGATCCATTACTTCTTCCAAAGTATTGAATCTACCATCATGCATATAAGGTGCTGTTAACGCAATATTGCGCAGGCTTGGTGTTTTAAATTTACCAATATCACTAAGCTTTTTTGTTACATAATATCTGCCACTATCTAATGGAATTTCATTAAGCCCATTATTTTTAAATCCATAATCAGAAAAAGTGGTCCCTGCTGTGTGGCAATGTATACAATCTCCATCAGTAGAAGGATTGTTGCCTTCAAAAATTAATTTACCCCTTAACTCTGCTGTTGTAAATGTATCTTTATCAAATGGGTTTGCTTCTATTTTATCGTAGCGACTATTACAGCTAATAATGGTTCTTTCAAATTGAGCAATTGCTTTTGCAAGATTTTGCTTAGTAATTACTTTACTTCCAAATGCCTTATTAAATAAATCTGGATAAGAAGGATGATTATTTAATTTAGTAATTACATCTTCCAACTTTGCTTTCATTTCTATTGGATTTTCTATAGGATGCAAAGCTTGCTGTTCTAAACTACTATCTCTACCATCCCAAAAAAATGTAGGATTCCACATTAAATTAAACAATGGCATTGCATTTCTGTTACCAATACTACCATCAATTCCTCTGCTGTATCTTTCAGCGTCTGTAAATGCTCTGGATTGCAAGTGGCAACTAGCACAACTTTGTGTACCATTGCCACTTAAAATTGGGTCGTAAAATAGCATTCTGCCTAATGCTACGCCTTCATTAGTTGTAGCGTTATCTAAAGGGATAGGCTTTGGAGTAGTAGTAGGTAAAGTTCCTGATGGGATATTAAATTGATAGGCAGTTGTAGAAAAAAGATTTAAATTTATTTTTCCATCTTTTCTGCAACTAATAATAACACTTGTTACAACAAATAATAAAGCAATTATTTTCCATTTCATAATTATATCAGCTAATTATTGCACTTTATTAAACGAAAAAGCTGTTTTAATATTGGTAGAAATGGAAGAAACAATTTCATTATCCTTACCTACTTCACTCATCATGTTATTATTTGTTTCAAAATTTATTCCATCATACATTTTTTCAAGATTGAAATTGATGACAACTGTTTTGGTATTGGCATTTACCGTTAATCCTGTAATTGGCAAAGAAATATTTCCTGCATAAGCACCATCTGTACCTAAATGATACAATAATCCTTTGTTTTGATTTGCCGCATTTATAAAATTGCCTTCATGTTTTAAAAATAAATATTTCTCAGTACCCCACCACATACCATGACTGTGGTCCAAATCACCTTCTCCAGTTGGTAATGCATTAGTAACTTTATCTAATCCAAAATTAAAGGTTACATTCGTATAATTTCCGGGAGGGACATTTGCAAATAAAACTTCTTTTTTAGGAGTTGTTGGATCTTCATCTATCAATGAAAAATTCCCCAAATTAGCAACCACTCCTTTGTCGTCTGTCAAACGAATTTGAGAGATATAATATTTTAAAATATTTACACTAAATTTTTGTCCCAGAGCATTAGTATATATTGGCGTTCCTCCCATATCTATGTTTTGCCCATTAGCTAAATTATTAAAATATATTTTTACATTACCTGCAGTAGGATTAGGTGCAGATGAGCCGCCGCGCTTACAACTTTGCATAGATGCAATAGCGAATAAAGCTATTATCGAAAATATTACCTTTTTCATATTTGTAAATTTAACTTATTTATAATTAGTAAGACGTAATTTATTTCATATTTGATAGTATATCAAATAAATCTAAAATGTCTTGAAAAGAATTGTATAATGGCACTGGTGCAATTCGTATTACATTGGGTTCGCGCCAATCGGCTATTACACCATTTTTTTGCAATTGAGTAAATACTTCCTTGCCCCTATTTTTAAATAACATTGAAATTTGACAGCCGCGTTGTTCAAATGGTGTTGGTGTAATGATTTCAAATTGCAGGTGTTTAATTTCGCCAAGCAAGAACAATGCATAGCCAGTAAGTAGTTCGCTTTTTTCGCGTAACATTTTCATGCTCACTTCATCAAAAATATCCAAACTAGCTCTATGGCTTACCATATTCATCACTGGCGCGTTACTCATTTGCCATGCTTGTGCATTTGGCATAGGGTCAAAGCCTTTTTCCATTTTGAATCTGGTTTTTTCGTTGTGTCCCCACCAGCCAGCAAGTCTGTTTAGTTTTTTATTGGTTGCATGTTTTTCGTGAATAAATACTCCACCTACTGCACCTGGGCCACTATTTAAATATTTATAACTACACCAACATGCAAAGTCTACATTCCATTTATTTAGCTCCAGAGGCACATTACCCACAGCATGTGCTAGGTCGAAACCTACTTTAGCACCTACTTTTTGCGCAGCAGTTGTAATAGCTTTCATGTCAAACAATTGGCCTGTATAATAATTTACACCACCCATCATTAGCATTGCTAAGCTAGATTTATTGGCAGTAATAGCTGCCAATATATCTTCATGACGAATGATATACTCTCCTTTGCGAGGGGCAATTTCTACAATAGCATCTTTGGGCTTCAATCCAAAATGTTTTACCAACGTTTCTACAGCATACATATCACTTGGAAAAGCACCTGCTTCCAAAATGATTTTAAATCTTTTGGCAGTAGGTTTATAGAAAGTTAGCATCAACAATTGCAAATTGACAGTCAATGTATTCATAGCTACTACTTCTGTAGCTTTTGCGCCAACTATTTTTGCAAGGCTTTTGGTAAAAAAATGATGGTAGCTAAACCAAGGCATTTTAGCTTCAAAATGCCCTTCTACTCCGTATTGAGCCCAATCGCTCAACTCTTGATTGATATATTCTTTTGCTTTTTTGGGTTGCAATCCTAGGCTGTTCCCACATAAATATACGGCTGCTTTGCCTTTAATTTTAGGAATATGAAAATAACTGCGGTATTTATTTAATACATCTCCATCATCCATTTCGCGAGCAAAATGAGGACTGGTAGTAAATTGAATCTTATTTGGCATAAGCCTCAAAGGTACAAAAATCCATTTAGAATTAAATAATTCTGGAGTTTCAATAACTATATTAACAAAGCTTACAATTATTTCATCGCTATAAATTTTAATAGCGAATTTGCAAACGATGAAAGGCAATTGTTAAAAAAATACCTGTCGAAAGCTGCATTGTTAATTGTTAATTAAATTTTTGGCGTATATTCGCATGATATCTTTAGAAAAAGCAAGATTGAAATGTGGCTTTTCAGAAAGATTTTATTATATTTTTTAACCAAAACATCGCCAAGAGGTAACACTCTTGGACACTATATAAACATAGATGGATAATACATTAATCGCCGTAATTGGCGCCGTGGTAGCATTGCTAGGCGGGATTTTTGCTGGTAAAGTTTTATTTGCCAAAAACACCACAAAACAAGTAGAAGATGCGCAAGCATTGGCCGATAAGGCAGTAGCAACAGCCGATAAAATAATTGCAGATGCAACGGTGCAAGCAGAAACACTAAAAGAGAAGAAAATTTTAGAAGCAGATCAAAAGTTTTTAAAGCTAAAAAGTGAGCATGAAAAAGAGGTAAATCAACGTAACGCTAAGATTGTAGAGAAAGAAAATCAGATAAAGAACAAAGAGAAGGAATGGAATGAAAAAAATGCTAGCGTGCAAAAGCAAATTGCGGAATATGATACAAAAAAGCAAAATTTAGATAAGCAATTAGAAATAGTTAGTGTAAAACGCACAGAGCTAGAGAAGCACCAAGAAGAGCACATCAAACGCTTAGAAAAAGTGAGCAACCTAAGCAAAGAAGATGCCAGAGCAGAGTTGATAGAAGCAATGACTAGCGAAGCGCGTACTAAAGCCATGTCTATGATTCAAGAAATTGTAGAAGAAGCTAAGCTAAACGCTAATAAAGAAGCTAAGAAAATCATCATACAATCTATACAACGCACTGCAGCAGAGCAAGCTATAGAAAATAGTATTACAGTATTTCATTTAGAAAGCGATGAAATAAAAGGTCAAATCATCGGTAGAGAAGGAAGAAATATTCGCGCTATAGAAGCGGCAACTGGTGTAGATTTGGTGGTAGATGATACTCCAGAAGCAATTGTATTGAGCAGCTTTGATCCATTGCGTCGAGAGATTGCAAGATTAAGCTTGCAACGATTGGTGCAAGATGGTAGAATTCATCCAGCGCGAATTGAAGAAGTGGTAGAAAAAACCAAAAAGCAGATAGATGACCAAGTAATGGAAATTGGAGAGAGAACAGTAATTGATTTAGGTGTACATGGATTACATAAAGAATTGATTAGAATGGTGGGAAGAATGCGTTTCCGTAGTTCTTATGGTCAAAACTTATTACAACATAGCCGCGAAACAGCCAACCTTTGTGGTATTATGGCTAGTGAATTGGGCTTGAATCCAAAATTAGCTAAGCGTGCAGGATTATTGCATGATATTGGTAAGGTGCCAGACGAAGAAACAGAATTAAGCCATGCTTTATTAGGTGCTAAACTAGCCGAAAAATATGGCGAACATCCTGCTGTCATTAATGCAATTGGTGCGCATCATGACGAAATGGAAATGACCTTTGTTATTTCGCCAATTATTCAAGCATGCGATGCCATTAGTGGTGCAAGACCAGGTGCTCGCCGAGAAATTATGCAAAGCTATTTGCAACGTATTAAAGACCTAGAAACCCTTGCTACTAGCTACCAAGGAGTAGAAAAAGCTTATGCTATACAAGCAGGTAGAGAACTTCGAGTAATTGTAGAAGCAGATAAAGTTAGTGATGCTGATAGCGAAAAACTAAGCTTTGATATTGCAGATAAAATTCAAAAAGAAATGCAATTCCCTGGTCAGATTCGCGTAACAGTAATCAGAGAAAAAAGAGCAGTAAATATTGCTAGATAATCATTAATTCAAAATTATTACATACCAAAGCCACGGAATATTTCGTGGCTTTGTTGTTTTATAATGCTAACAGGCAA
>CAIXQW010000092.1 GCA_903921675.1 uncultured bacterium
CGTTTTTAAAAATGGCGAAATAAAAGATATTACGCAAATAGATAATTCTTTAATAGCCAATAGTGTTGGCACAGCTGTAAAAAAATATTACATTTGCTATCCAAAATAAAGGCTATAATAATTATTAAAGCAAGTAAATATTTAAACAATAATGATGCAATTTACCGCAACACAAATAGCACAATTCATACAAGGGAAAGTAGAGGGCGATGCCAATGCTATTGTTACAAATTTTGCGAAAATAGAAGAAGCCAAACAAGGCGATTTGTGTTTTTTGGCTAATCCAAAATACACTGATTATATTTATACTACACAAGCAAGTGTAGCTATTGTAAATGAGAGTTTAGAATTAAAGCAAGCTGTTACACCTACCTTGATTCGCGTGCAAGAGGCTTATGCTTCCTTTGCTGTTCTGTTGCAATATTACGAAAGTATGATGAAGCAAAGCAAACAGAAAACAGGTATTGAGCAACCTAGCTATATTGCAGCATCTGCAAAAATTGGTCAGCATGTTTACATTGGTGCATTTGTTTACATTGGTGAAAATGTAGAAATTGGAGATAATGCAAAAATTTATCCAAATACAGTTATTGGTGATGGTTCTAAAATAGGAAATGATACAATACTATATGCCGGTATAAAAGTATATCATGATTGCGTAATTGGCAATAGATGTGTGTTGCACGCAGGGGTAGTAGTTGGTGCAGATGGATTTGGCTTTGCAAAAAGTAATGGAGTATATAACAAAATTCCACAAATTGGTAACGTGGTGATAGAAGATGATGTAGAAATTGGAGCTAATACTTGTTTGGATAGGGCTACCATGGGAAGCACTTTTGTACGTAAAGGAGTAAAATTAGATAATCTTATTCAAGTAGCACATAATGTAGAAGTAGGTGCTAATACAGTAGTTGCAGGCTTATCGGCTTTAGGAGGCAGCACCAAAATAGGAAGCGAAGTAATGATAGGTGCACAAGCAGGACTTGCAGGGCATATCACCATTGCCAATAATGCCATGATAAATGCCCAAAGCGGAGTTAGTAAAAGCATTATACAAGAGGGCGGAGCTGTTACTGGTAGCCCTGCAGCCGATTTTAAAGGAATGATGCGTAGTCAGGCCGTTATAAAAAATTTACCTACCTTGCAGGCTCGTGTAAATGAGTTGGAAAGAGAGTTAGAAAAAATAAAACAATTATTGAATAAGTAAACATGTATCAGCATACTATTAAAGAGGAAGTAAGAATTGATGGGCTAGGGCTGCATACAGGAATGCATTGTACTTTAACATTCAAACCTGCAGAAGTAAATACAGGTTTTGTATTTAAACGTATTGACTTAAAAAACGAGCCAACTATTCCTGCAGATGCACATTGGGCTACAGATACGGAGCGCGGTACAACATTAGAATTTAGCGGGGCAAAAGTTAGCACCATAGAACATGCATTAGCAGCTTGTGTAGGATTAGGCATCCATAATTTAATTATAGAAATGGATGCACAAGAAGCACCTATTATGGATGGTAGTTCATTGCCGTTTATAGAAGCTATTAAAAGTGTTGGCATTCAGCCACAAAAAGCATTAGTGGAATATTTTAGCATCAACAAAAGTATTACCTATAAAGACGAAGAGAAGAATGTAGAAATGATTGCTTTGCCTTATGACGGGTTTAAAATTACTAGTATGATAGATTTTAACATTAGTGTTTTGGGGCAACAACATGCTACCATGAATCGGATTGAAGATTTTGAAAAAGAAATAGCTGGTGCTAGAACTTTTTGTTTTTTTAGAGAATTAAAATATTTAGCTACCAATAATTTAATAAAAGGTGGTGACCTGAGTAATGCTTTGGTAGTAGTAGATAAAGAAGTTACAGAAATAGAGTTGGATGAATTAGCTAAATTATTGAAAAAACAAAAAATAAAGGTGGAAAAAGAAGGTGTGTTGAATAATAGCCCAATGCGTTTCGCCAATGAGCCTGCAAGGCATAAATTGTTAGATATTGTTGGCGATTTAGCTTTGGTAGGTAAGCCATTAAAAGCGCATATTATTGCCAGCAGACCAGGGCATAAAACCAATGTAGAATTTGCCAAACTACTTAAAAAACAAATTGTATCTTAAAATATTTTTACAATGAGCGAAGTTATAAATAAGAAAAAAAATATTGTAGCACCCATCTACGATCCAAATGTAGCACCAATTAAAACGGCAAAAGAAATTGAAACTATATTGCCGCACCGTTATCCATTTTTATTGGTAGATAAAGTAATAGAAATGACGGATGATACTATTGTAGCAGTAAAAAATGTCACTTTCAATGAGCCACATTTTATGGGACATTTTCCAGGAAATCCTGTAATGCCAGGTGTATTACAATTAGAGGCATTAGCGCAATGTGGTGGAATACTTTGCATTAGCTTGCAAGAACCGGGGTTGGATTTTGATACTTATTTCTTAAAAATAGATAATGCAAAATTCAAAGCAATGGTTGTGCCAGGTGACTCATTAATTTTAAAAATGGAAATGACTGGGCCTATTCGTCGTGGTATTTGCGAAATGCGCGGCACTGCTTTTGTAGGCAATAAATTAGTGTGCGAAGCAGATATGGTAGCACAGATTGTAAAACGATAGAAAAGTTTGAAGTTTAAGGTTTGAAGTCTAAAGTCATTTTTTAAAGAAATGCAGGTAATACTTAAAACTCTTTACTACTCTAAAACATAAAATCAATATAGCAATAAAACAATTTAATCATTCAACAATTTATTTCATGCAAGTATTAGACTTAACATTTACAGATTATCTATCTGCAAAAACAATTGCAGATAGAGTTGCTATTTTAGGTGCGCAAATCAATGAAGATTTTGGAGATAAAAATCCTTTGTTTTTATGTATTTTAAACGGTTCGTTTATGTTTGCTAGTGATTTGTATAAACATATTTCTACCCCAAGCGAAATTAGTTTTGTGAAACTTGCAAGCTACAAAGGAACAACTAGCACTGGAACTGTTGTAAATATGATTGGTTTGGATAAAGATTTATTTAATAGGCATGTGGTGATAATAGAAGATATTGTAGATACAGGAAAAACACTATTTGAATTTTTACCAACCATAGACCACCAACAACCAGCAAGTATTTCTATTTGTACTTTGCTGCAAAAACCAGAAGCATTAAAGCATGATGTAGCTGTAAAATATGTAGGTTTTGCTATTCCAAATAAATTTGTAATAGGCTATGGATTAGATTATAATGGATATGGAAGAAACTTACCAGAAATTTATCAAGTTGTAAAATAGTTATAATTTTTTGATGATAATTACCTGCTAATATTCCATATACGATCGTGGTTTCCTCGTTTTTATTTTCCAAAATGCTGCTTCTCTGGTTCTTTCTAATCAAAATTGAACAATTAGCAAGACGGCAAGCAGCAATATTATGAGGCTAATTAAGGCTGTTATTCTATTTAGTCATTCCTTAAAAAGTCTATAAATCGCCAATAGCCCCATTTATTATTATTTATTGCATAAAAAAACTAACAGAAAAGTAAAATCTATCTTGAAAACTGTTAGTTTTAAGAATGATTAGGAAACAAAATCACACCAGTCAGGTGCAATTATTCAATGGTTTAAGTGAGCAATTAAATCAAAAACATCCACTTTATGTTTTAGCTAATAAAATAAATTGGGTTCATTTTGACAATTTATTTGAACCTCTTTATAGCGAAAAAATGGGAGCTCCAGCTAAGCCAATTCGATTGATGGTTTCGCTATTGATACTGAAATTTGTTCGTAATTTAAGTGATGAAAGTGTAGTAGAACATTGGTCAGAAAATAGCTATTACCAGTACTTTAGTGGAGAGCAATTTTTTCAACCTAAAGAGCCTTGCTCGTCTACAGAGTTAGTTGTTTTTAGGAATAGAATTGGAGAGTCTGGAATGGAACAAATTTTCAAAGAAAGTATTAGAATAAACGAAGATGAAACTGACAACGATGTTGGCAAAATAGTAAGTGTAGATACAACGGTTCAGGAGAAAAATATTACCTATCCAACAGATGATAAATTGCACAAGAAAATTATTGAAAAATGTGTTTCGATAGCAGAGCAAGAAAACATTGTATTACATCAAACTTATTGTAAAGAATTAAAGAAATTGAGTTCGATGCAAAGGTTTAAGAAAAGGAAAAATGGATTTAAAATTGCACGAAAGGCAAATAAAAGAGTAAAGACAATAGCAGGAAGAATGCTTAGGGATTTGGAGCGAAAGCTATATGCAGAGGGAATTACAGAATATGTGCAAGCGTTAGAAATTTGCCATAAGGTAATAGCACAAAAAAGAGGAAGTAGTAATAAAGTGTATAGCTTGCATGAACCTGAAGTAAAATGTTATGCTAAAGGAAAGGATCATAAAAAATTTGAATTTGGGAGTAAAGTATCAATTGCATTATGTCAAGATTCTGGAATTATTTTAAGTGCAGTAAATTTTACAGAAACCATACATGATTCTAAAACTATACCAAATGTTTTAGACCAATTAGAAAGATTAGAAATTGCAATGCCAGAAAGTATTTTTGCAGATAGAGGATATGTTGGGAAAACTGAATATGGGAATACTAAAATATTTACACCAAAACCAAATCCAAACATCACCAATGACCAAAGAAAAAGACATAGTAAACGAGCAGGAATAGAACCCATTATTGGACACCTAAAAAGAAACTATAGACTTGGCAGAAACTTCTTAA
>CAIXQW010000093.1 GCA_903921675.1 uncultured bacterium
ATATTTAGTTAAATTCTAGCAATTCTACATCAAATATTAGCACACTATTAGCAGGAAGACCTGGTCTGGCTTGTGGTCCATAAGCTAACGGAGATGGAATTAATAATTTTGCTTTTGCACCTTTGCTTAATAAAGCTACTCCTTCGTCCCAACCTTTTATAACTGCACCTTTGCCTAATGGAAATTTAAAAGGTTCTACATGGCTAAATTTCGGATCTACATTACTATCAAAAACAGTACCATCTAATAAATATCCTGTGTAATTCATAGTTGTTTGACTACCCTTAGTTGGATTAGGTCCTGTGCCTAATTTTGTAATTTGATAATATAAACCTGAGGCTGTTTTTCTAACATTTAATAATTTCTTTTCTTCGATATAAGCTTTAATCTTTTCTTCATCTGCAGTTATAGCTTTTTCCATTGCTTCTTTTTGTTCTTTGTCATAATCTGCTTTAGACTTTACACCTATCATTTTAATTTGATATTTAACCATATCTCCTGGTTTAGCAAATGGAGGGCGCATACCGTTTCTATACAAAGAATCTTGATGCACATATATCACAGAACTATCGCCTTCTACCATTAATGGGAAAACTGCCATGATATCGCCATTGAATTGTGGTTGAATTAATTTTGCTGGAACAGGTTCGTCGTTATTTAATCGATAACTATCAAACAACATAGAATCGCTAACATAGGCGCGGATATGCATCAAAATATTATCGTCTACTACAGGTTTGTAAGTGCCAGTGCCTGCAATAATATTTTTGTAAATAATACCACTAGGCAAAACAATTGCACCTTCTGGAATTTTAAAATTTTCTTTGGTAGCTGTTGTTTTTTTGGTGGTTGATTTTACAATGGGATTTTTTACCACCACTTTTTTGGTTACCATAGTTTTAGCCATTGGCTTTATTTTTACTTTGGTTTGAGCAATAATCATTTGGCAACTTATACAGGCTATTAATAAAAGAAATATTTTTTTCATTTTTTATTGATCATTATTTTAAAACAATAGGGCATCCAAAAGAGGATGCCCTACAAATATATAGTATCTATATTATTTTGCAGAAATTACTTCTACATCAAAACGCATAATAGAATTTGGTTTAATAACAGGGCTTGGACTAGATGGGCCGTATGCCATTGGGCTAGGAATTAATAAAATTCCTTTTGTACCTACTGGTAATAATGCTATTCCTTCATCCCAACCACGAATTACTTGGCCAACACCTAAAGTAAAGGTAAAAGGTTGCACATGGTTGAAGGCAGGATCTACATTGCTATCGAACTTAGTACCATCTAATAACATACCTGTATAATTCATCGTTAATTGTTGACCATTTTTAGGTAACTCTCCAGTTCCCTTTTCTAAAATAGAATAGTACATTCCAGAAGGTGTTTTAATGGCATTAATTTTATTTGTAGCAATATATTCTTTTAATACAACATCTTCTTTAGCTATTCCCTCTGCAGCCATTCTATTAGCTTCTTCTTGCTGCTTTGCCATTTTTGCTTGTTCTTCAGCAAACTTTTTAGCATCTGCAGCTTTGATAGAATCACCTTGCGCTTTTGAGTATACGTAATCTATTTTTAATCTAAGAATAACTTCATCTGATGGTTTTACAAACGGAGGTAAGTTTCCTCTAAATATTGAATCTTTATTTAATCTCATTTGCACGCTATCTCCTTTTTTTAGTTGAAAAAAGATGGGTGAAAAATCATTCATATCTCCATTGCCTTTTATAATTAAATTTAAGGCAGGGCCTTTTCCTTGCTTATATGTGCTATAAAATACTGAATCTCCAATAGATTGTATATAATGCATATTAATATAAGTGCTATCCTTAATTAATTCTCCTTTTCCGCTTTTAGGGAATATTTTATACTCTATACCATTTTTTAATTTTGTATAGGATACTTGAGCAATTATATTATTTGCAATTAAAGCAACAAGGCAAATTGCTAAAAGAATTATTTTTTTCATTTTAAAAAATTTATGTGTAATTAATATTTTTATTATTTGATATCTAAAACTTCCACATCAAAACGCAAAATAGAATTAGGTTTAATTTTCCCACCCGGAGGAGCTTGCTCGCCATACGCTAGGTAGCTAGGTATAATTAATATTCCTTTAGAACCTTTAGGAAAATAGCCGATACCTTCATCCCAGCCCGGAATTACTTGACCTACTCCTAATGTAAAATCAAATGGAGTTACATGGTTGAAAGAAGGATCTACATTGCTATCGAATTTGGTGCCATCTAACATAGAACCTGTATAGTTCATCGTAACTTGCTGGCCTTGAGCAGGTTTTGCACCGCTTGAAGGAGTGGTAATAGCATAATACAAACCTGAATTTGTTTTTTGCGCTGCAATATTATTTGCTTTTAAATAGGCTTGAATTTTAGCATCTTCTACAGGCATCAATTTAGCAGCATCTTTCATTTTTTGTTGTTGCTGTGCTTCTTTTTGTGCTTGTTGCATTGCATTCATTTTTTGTTGCTCTGCCATTAATGAGTCGCGCTGTTGCTTTCCAAGAATTTCTGTAAATTTTATAATTACTAAAACCTCATCTGTTTTTTTGATAAAACTTGGTTTGTGGTCTTTAAATACTGAATCTTGATTTAAACGTATTACGGTACTATCACCTGCGCGCATTTTAAAGAATAACTCGCTGTAATCCATACCTATACCTGGACCTTTAACAATGAATTGCAAAACTGGTTCGCCTGGTTGCTTGTAAGTGCTTACAAAAGTAGAATCTCCTGCCTTTTGAATAATATGCATTTTTACAAAAGAACTATCTTTTAATAATTCTCCTTTACCTGTTTCAAATAACTTGTATTCGATACCTGGTTTTAGTTTTTTAAAACTTGCATTATTTTTGCAAGATGTAGTAGATAAAATAGCTGCTGCTAAAATACTTAATGATAAGGATGTGTTGATGATTGTTTTCAAATTTTTGTGTTGTGTTTATATAAAATGATTGTTTTGTTGTTTTAATTTTTCTTTTGACCTACTTGAATTTGTTGGTTATTACTTGCAGGAGCGGGAGGTGGAGTTGGTTTTTTAAAATCAACCAATTCTACATCAAATTGTAAAATAGAGCCACCAGGTATGGAACCATTACCAGCAGCGCCATAGCCTAAAGCACTTGGAATAATTAATTTACCTTTAGCACCTTTATTGAACATTGCTATACCTTCAT
Source organism: uncultured bacterium (assembly GCA_903921675.1). Lineage (GTDB taxonomy): Bacteria > Bacteroidota > Bacteroidia > Chitinophagales > Chitinophagaceae > CAIXQW01. Next base: position 3,212 of record CAIXQW010000093.1, read on the forward strand.
CCCATCCTTTAATTACTCTGCCTTGGCCTAATGGAAACTCGAAAGGAGATACATGGTTGAAAGCAGAATCTACATTACTATCAAATTTTTTACCATCTAAAAACATTCCTGTGTAATTCATAGTAGCATTATCGCCTGGTTTGATATTTTCTCCGCTACCAGGTTGTGTAATTACGTAATATAATCCAGATGCTGTTTTTGTAGCATTAACATTATTCGCTTTTAAAAATTCTTGAATTTTATCGTCTTCTGCTTTTGCTAAAGCCACAGGATCTTTCATATCTACTAGTTCTACATCAAAATGTAAAATACTATTAGCCGGAATATTGTTTTGTGCAGCAGCCCCATAAGCTAAACCACTAGGGATAATTAATTTTCCTTTTGCACCTTTTTTAAATTGTTGAATTCCTTCGTCCCAGCCTGCAATTACCTGATGTGCACCTAATTTAAAATTAAATGGTTGTACATGGTGGAATGCTGTATCTGTATTACTATCAAATTTTTTACCATCTAATAATTTACCATCGTAATTCATGGTAATGTCGTAACCAACTTTTGCATTTTCGCCAGATCCTTGCTCATCAATTGCTACATACAAGCCACTTGCAGTTTTTACAGCATTGGTAATATTATTATCTGCTAAATATTTAACGATTTCTTTGTCTTGTGTTTTTGCCAAAGCTGCTTGCAATTTTTGTTGCTTTGCCATTTCTGCTTGTTGCTTCTTAAAAGCTGCTTGCTGCTTGTTAAACTCAGCCATTTGCTTTTTGTAATCGGCTTGCGCCTTTGCAAACTCAGCAGCAGTTTGTATACCATGCACACCGGCATAATACATAACAGGTGCGCCAGGTCTTAAATTTTTTGGTCTTTGTGCAACAGGCATTCTGTAAAAACTATCTTGCGGAATAGTAATTACAGCGCTATCACCTTCGTGCAATAATGCAAGCACTTCTATTACATCTCCATTAAATTGTTTCTTCTGCACTTTAAAATTTACTGGCAAATTTTGTCCAGGCTTATTCATGGTTTTAGTATCAAAAATAATGGCACCACTAGAAACTCCTTTTAATACAACACTGATATAATCTCCAGGTTTTGCAGTTTTTGTTCCTTTCCCTTTTTTTACTAGACGGTACTCTAAACCGCTAGCCAAACGAATTTGCGACTGTGCACTGTATCCTACAAAAAGGATAGATAATAATAATACTAATTTTTGCATGTATTGATTTGTTTTGTTTTTTACGATTTTAAAAATTCCTGCAAAGCTAAGTGATAAGCTTCAATAGTTTCTTTCATTGGTAAAGTACTTTTTCCACCAGCAGCGTTGGCATGACCACCGCCGCTAAAATAGGTTCTTGCAAATAAATTTACATCTACATTACCTTTGCTTCTAAAACTTATTCTTATTTCATTTTCTTTTTGGCTCATAAAAGTAGAAAAATTGATTCCATTTATACTTAAAGGGTAGTTAACAATTCCTTCTGTATCCCCCTGTCCTACATTGTATTGCTGCATATCTTGCGCATCCAAATAAATCAATGCAGCTTTTTTATCCATAAATATTTCTAATCGATTGCTAAAAATATGCCCAAGCAAACGCAATCTTTTTTCTTCGTAATTATCAAAAATACTTTCTGCAATTTGGTTTGGTACTGCACCTAATTCTAATAAATGTGCTGTCATACGATGCGTATCTGGACCAGTACAGCTAAAGCGAAATCCACCAGTATCTGTCATTACACCTGCATACAAGCATTCGGCAATGGTTTTGTTCAGCAAGTTTTCTCCATCATCTGCAATGATATAATCATACACCATTTCGCAAGTGCTACTTTTTGCAGGTATTGAAATGCCGAAATCAAAATAATCTGAGTCTGGAAATAAATGATGGTCTATAATTATTTTAGTGCCATTGTAATCTTTTAAATCTGAGCTTAGCGATGCAGTGCGAGTGTATATATTAAAATCTAAACAAAAAAGCATATCACTATCTTTTAATACTTTGCGCACTGCTGCTTCGTCTTTTTCAAAAATAAGGATATGGCTAGTGCCGGGCATCCATTGTAAAAAGTTGGTATAATAGGTGCTAGAAACTACTGTAACTTGATGACCTTTTTGAACAAGGTAATGGTACAAGCCAAGGCTACTGCCAAAAGCATCTGCATCGGGGTTTTGATGTGTAGTAATTACAATTTTTTTTGGACTATTTAATAAGGGTGCAAGCTGACTGATTGGCTTCATGGCATACTACATTGCTATATAAAATGAACACCATTTTACTAATGCGCTGCAAATGTGAATGAAATGAAGTTTTTGACAAAATAAATATGCTAGTTTTGCGAAAATTTATAAAACACAATGAGTAATATTACTTTTACAATGATTAAGCCCGATGCAGTGAAAGCTGGTCATATCGGGGGTATTTTAGACAAAATCTGTGCAGCCGGCTTCCGCATCAAGGCAATGAAAATGACAAAACTCAGTATGGAAACAGCTGGGAAATTTTACGAAGTACACAGCGCAAGACCATTTTATGGCGAATTATGCGAGTTTATGAGCAGTGGCCACATTGTAGCGGCTATCTTAGAAAAAGATAATGCAATTGCAGATTTCCGTACTTTGATTGGTGCTACTAACCCTGCAGAAGCTGCAGAAGGTACTATCCGCAAAATGTATGCAACTAGCATAGGCGAAAACGCAGTGCATGGCAGCGACAGCGATGATAATGCAATTATAGAAGGTAACTTTTTCTTTAGTGGATTAGAAAAATTCTAGAATTATTTTTTTAATTTTATTTTAAAGCTATCAATGAGAATTGGTAGCTTTTTTTTGTGTGAATTAGAAACCTATTTTTACTCTTATTTCTAATTACCTTTAAACCCATGAAAATCTTGACTAGTGCACAAATGAAAGCATGGAATGCATATACCATTGCAAGTGAATTTATTTCATCCAATAACTTAATGGAAAGAGCTGCTGCAACTTGTACAGATTTTATTTTACAACAAATTAATTATAATGAAACTATCACAATAGTTTGTGGGCAAGGTAATAATGGCGCAGAAGGTTTAGCAATTGCTAGGCATTTATTCCTTTGTAGAATACCAATGCAGGTATTTGTTGTTACAACTTCGGCAACAGGTAGTGTTGATTTTGAAATAAATTTAAAAAGATTAACTGCAATAAACTGTAAAATTATATTTATTCAATCCGCAAAAGACATAACAAAACCATTGATGAATGGTATTGTAATTGATGCTTTGGTTGGATCAGGTATTCATCTGGCATTGCATGGTTTATATAGCGAAGTAGTGAATGTGATAAATCAATGCAAGGCTAAAATAATTTCTATAGATATACCAAGCGGCATGTTTGTAGATACTTGTAGCCTTGGCAATAGTATAGTCGAAGCAGATTATACAATCACTTTTCAAACCAATAAACTTTGTTTTTTATTTGCAGAAAATGAAAAATATATAGGAGAAGTAATTGTAAATAATATTGGGTTAAATGATGAATTTATAGAAAAAATAGAATCGCCATATTATCTTTCCAATGATGTTAACATGCAATCTATTTACAAACCTAGAAATGTATTTTCGCATAAAGGCTCTCATGGTCATGCTTTGCTTATTGCTGGAAATGTTGGTAAGATGGGTGCTGCAGTAATTGCGGCTAAAGCTTGTATACGTAGTGGTGTAGGTTTATCTACTGTGGCTATACCAAGCACTGAAAGACTGATTTTACAAGCTAGTTTGCCAGAGGTAATGTATATCAATAGAAAAGAAAGTTTAGGACTAGAAAAATATGCTTCTATCGGAATTGGTCCTGGCATTGGTACAGCACCGCAAGAGGTTGAATTATTAAAAAATATTTTAATACATTCAACAAAACCAATTGTAATAGATGCAGATGCAATTAATATATTATCGGCCAATAAAGAACTGATAAAGTGCATTCCTAAAAATTCTATAATTACTCCTCATGCAAAGGAATTTGATAGATTAGTTGGAGAGGCTAAAAATGAATGGCATAGAATGGACCAAGCAATACAATTTTCTAAAGAAAATAATTGTGTACTAGTATTAAAAGGTCATCATACTATGATAATATATGATCAACAAATATGGTTTAATCATACTGGCAATAGTGGCCTAGCCAAAGGTGGTAGTGGAGATGCATTAACAGGAATTATCACCGCTCTTTTGGCGCAAGGATATACTTCTGCAGATGCAGCAAAATTTGGAGTATATTTGCATGGGAAAGCTGCAGATTTGGCATTAGAAAATCAATCAGCAGAATCTATGTTGATAAGCGATGTGATAGAAAAAATTGGGATGGTGTTTAAACAATTGATTTAATTAACTATTATATATTACTGCTTTGCCAGATTCTCCAAGTTATTTTTTTTAGCTGATGTAAAATTTACCTTATTAAGAAATTCTACACTTAAGTTATTATTAAATGCAGCAATTACTTTATTGAAAGAACTAAATTACAATATCTGAATAGATAGCAGATGATTCCACTGCACCCATTTTTACATAGCCACTATTTGAAATGCCTATAGTGTTGTGATTTGTTCCATTAAATTAGAAAGTAAACTTAGTAGGACTATTTAGCCATTTAGATTTTGGATTGTTCAAGTTGTCATTAGTTCTTCTTGTTGGAATTCTAAAATTAGCATTCATTCTTTATTGATGTATATTTGGTTGCAACTACAACAGGATCTACTTTGCTGCAAATCAACATTAATAATAATGGTTTTTAATTTTTATTTAATCAAATTTTATTTAGATATTTATCAAAATAAAAAATGCGTTGATGATTTTATAATTTTGGTGATATAAATGATTTAGGCACAAAAGCCAATTAATATTTTAAAAATTATACATTTACTAACAATTTATGGAACATAATACGAGCGAAATAAAATTTCTAGAAGGACCACAAAGTAGATGGAGTGATTTTAAGTTTAGTTTTAGAACAATTATAGATTTTGTAAAAGGTTTTAGAATGATGCATTTTGCAGGTCCATGTATTTGTATATTTGGTAGTGCTCGATTTGACGAAAATAATATTTACTACCAACAAGCCAGGGAATTAGGTGCAAGAATTGCAAAACTTGGTTTTACGGTTTTAACAGGTGGTGGACCAGGAATAATGGAAGCAGGTAATCGTGGTGCAAAAGATGTAGGAGGAAGAAGTATAGGTATAAATATTCAATTACCATTCGAACAAAAAGAAAATCCTTATTTAGATAAATTTGTGAGTATAAAATATTTTTTTGTAAGAAAAACATTACTCATTAAGTACTCTTACGGATTTGTAATTATGCCAGGAGGCTTTGGTACTTTAGATGAATTTTTTGAAGCTTTAACTTTAATACAAACAGGAAAGCTGAAGGATTTCCCTATTATAATTTTCAATAAGGCATATCATCAAAAACTAATAGAATACATAGATGAAATGAAGGAACAAAAAACTATTTCACCTGAAGACATTAACCTTGTATTAGTTACTGATGATATTGAAGAGGCAGTTGTTCATATCAAAAATGTGATTAATCGTTTTGATTTAAGAACAGAAAGAAAATTTAAACCATTAAAGTGGTTATTTGAATCAGAAATTGAAAAATAAATATGATTGGCCTAATTGGCTAGAGAAGTAAGGTGTATTTAAATTAAATTTATTTTTTAATAAAAAGTAAAATGCTTTTTCAATTGATTCCGACAAAACCTAATAACACAAAATAATTAAAATAATTACTTGACATATTTATTGCTGATTTATATTCTTTAAATGAATCCGAGCCATAAATATTGTGTGTTATACTTTTCAGTGCAGTTGCGTATGATGGAAGATTAAGTAATTTAGTAAACAATAAATTGCAGAGTAATCATTAAAATCTTCTTAAATCATTAATTGTAAAATTCCATTCAGGTGTAATAATATCTGTACTTTCATTAAAACTATACCATGGGCTATTCGTGCTATCATTTGGATTTATTAAAATTTGCGTTTCTTGTGCAGGCATATAACTTTGTGCAAGCATATACATTTTGTTTCCGGTTTTTATATTCACACATTCATCTACTATCATTATGGCATGTCCATAAGGTTTGCCAGTTTGAATCAACACATCTCCGATTTTTGCTGCTGTAATTGTAACACTTTTTAACTGTCCAAATAGGCTTCTAGTATTTGCAGCGCTCCATACCTGCTCCATGTATTTTGTGAATTTTTCTTTGCTATAAATTCCGCCACTCCATATTGCAAAATTATGCCATGCTGCATCATTTAAAAATTTAAATTGAATATCATTGTACTTTTTTTGACTATATAAATAATTTGCCCAAAGGTTCATTACAGCATCTGCACATTGATGCAAATCTTTGGTGCCAATTGGTAAATCTATCACAGAGCAATACACATTTGGCTGAAGCTTCTGTGCACCATTATAATATTTTACAACGCTACCCCATTCTTTTAATGGTAATTTTCGCATAAAAGTAGCTAAAGAGTTATCTGCTTCTGATAGCCTTATAAAACCAGCTGGTGTTGCAAATCTTTCTTGTATTGTTAATGCCTTTGGGTTAATAGCTATAGTTTCCATTTTATTTTCTGGCCCTATATCTTTTGGCAAATTAGTATTTGAAATAGAATTACTTTGGCAGCCAATCCATACAAAGGATAATGCTAAAATTGGTTTGTACATATATTTTATTTTTTTAGAAATACAGAGGTAGTCCATCAATTCTTAAAGTATTGTTTAGTAAAATAGAATATTGCGTTAAAATTTTATTTGCATTTAATTTTGTATTTTTAAACGATGAAAAAACTATTTTTCTTATTTTTATTCCTAATATTTTTGCATGTATCATCATATGCACAAAAGCAAACTCGTGCATTAAATACTAGAAGCGATACTGCAG
>CAIXQW010000094.1 GCA_903921675.1 uncultured bacterium
AGTGTTTGTAATAGAAACGCTAATTATTGTATTTTCCATATACATAAATAGAAAGATGACAAGAAGATGACAATTGTATTTTATATGCTAAACCCTCCTACATAAATTTCAATTGCAATATAGCATAAAAAAAGGCTACTCATTTCTGAATAGCCTTTCTGATATTTTAAAATTAGTTTACGCTAATTCTTTTAAATCTCTAATTTTTGCATCTCTATCTACTTCTTGATTCAATGAACCACTTTTATCTAAATCTACTAAGATAGGCGCAGCTACAAAGATAGATGAGTATGTACCTGTAATTACACCAATCAACATTGCAAATGCAAATCCTTTTAAGGTATCTCCACCAAAAATAAATAAAATTAGTAGCGTTAAGAAGACGGTTAAGCTTGTCATGATAGTTCTGCTTAATGTATCATTGATTGCAGCATTAATAATTTCTTTTTTATCGCCATTAGGTGTTTTACGGAAATATTCACGAATTCTATCAAATACAATTACCGTATCATTCATACTAAAACCTATTACAGTTAATACTGCCGCAATGAAATGCTGATCTATTTCTAATGTAAACGGAACAATATTTTTGAAAAACGAGAATACTGCTAGAGTAACTAAAACATCATGCAACAAGGCTACAACCGTACCTAAAGAATATTGCCATTTACGGAAACGTAATAAAATATAAATAAAGATAATAATGATAGAGAAAATGGTTGCTTTGTAAGCTCCTTTTTTCAAATCTTCACTAATAGTAGGTAATACTGTTTGCGATGTTTCTACATAAGCGGCTTTAAAAGCTTCTGTATTCATACCTGGTTTAGATGCACCTATTGCAACTAATCCTTCATATAATTTTGTAGCTACTTGTTCTTCTATTTGTTTGCCGTTTTGCTTAATTAAAAAATCGGTAGTTACATTCACTTTTCTGCCATCTGTACCAATTGTTTTTACAGCTACTTGAGAACCTGTAAATGTTGCAGTTAAACCTTTATTAACATCTTCTGTTTTGATGGCTTTATCTAATTTAATAGTATAACTTCTACCACCTTCAAATTCGATACCTTTTTTGAAACCATTGAAAATAGACCCAATACCTGCAATCAATACTAAAATAGAAATTATATAAGCATATTTTCTCCACTCAATAAATTTGAAATTGAATTTTTTGAATAATGATTTGCTGATACCTGTAAAATATTCTAAGTGTTTGCCTTTGCTCATGTATATGTCTGTCAACATTCTAGATACTAAAATACCGCAGAATAAACTTAAAGCAATACCTAACATTTGCGTGGATGCAAAACCTAATACAGGACCTAAACCAAAAATAAACAAGATAAATGCAGTTAAGAATACAGTAATATGGCCATCTAAAATTGGAGCTAATGAACGACGATAACCTTCATTTACTGCATCTACATGGTTTTTACCCCAACTTAATTCTTCTTTGATACGCTCAAATATAATTACATTGGTATCTACAGCCATGCCAATAGTTAATACTAAACCAGCAATACCTGCCATAGTTAAACTAAAGCCGATACTAGTAAGAATACCAATTGTAAATAATAGGTTTAAAACCAATGCAATATTTGCTACAATACCTGCAGTGTTATAATAAATTAGCATTAAAACAAAAATCACTAAAAATGCAATTAAGAAAGTCATTTTACCAGCTTTAATATTTTCTGCACCCAAAGTTGGTCCTACTACTTGCTCTTGAATAATGCGTGCAGGAGCATCTATTTTACCACTACCTAAAACGTTACTAATATCTTTGGTTTCTTCTGCAGTAAACCCACCAGTAATTTGGCTTCTACCTCCAGAAATTCTTTCGCTAGGAGCTGGTGCACTATATACAACATCATCTAATGCGATAGCAACTGGTTTGCCAATATTTGCGCCAGTTAAGTTTTCCCAGATGGTAGCGCCCGCTGGTTTCATACTCATATTAATATTAGGGCGACCTAATTGATCATAGTCCGGGTATGCTTTATCTACTTGATCTCCACTTAAACGAGGCTTATCAGAACCTGGTACCATTTTGATTGCATAAATTAATAATAATTTTGGATTTTTTGCACGAGCTTCTTCGTCTGCTACGCGACCATATAACATTTTAAAATTTTTAGGGAAAGCACTTTTAACAACTTCTACATTCATATAGCCGTTTAAAGTTTGGGTATCCTTAGCTTCTATATAACCAATAATAGGATCTTCGAACATTTTACCTGTTTCCGGATTCTGACGAGGATTGTTTGGATTCATGTAGAAAAATAATGGATTTTCTCTTTTTGCTTTTTCTATTTTAGATTCCATAGAAGTATCTTTTAAAGCTACTTTATTAGAATCGCCTAAAATATTTCCAGTTGAGTCTTTGGTTGTACCACTTAAATATGAAGCTAAATTTTTATCTGCATCTTTTAAGTTTTGAATCAACTCATAATTACTAAATGTTTCCCAGAATTCTAACTTTGCAGAACTTTGTAAGTATTGACGAACTTTCTCTGGATTTTGTGTACCAGCTAATTCTACAGAAATAATTCCTTTGTTTTTGTCTAAAGTAATTGTTGGAGAGCTAACACCAAATTTATCAATACGCTTTTGGATAATATTATACGTATTCGTAATAGCTGTTCCACTTTCTTCTCTTAAGAATTTTAATACATCTTCATCAGAACTATTAAAATTAATTTTACTAGCACCTGGTTTTACAAAAATATTTGCTAAGTGTCCACCAGGGTTTAATGCTTTAAAGCTTTCGCCAAACAAGGTTACGAAATCTGCAGTACCATTTGCTTTCTTTTTATTGGCATCTTCTATAACCGCCTTCAAGGCAGGGTCACTTGGATTTGCAGCTAAGTTACGCACTAAATCTGCAGTTCCAACTTCCAATACTACATTCATACCGCCTTGCAGGTCCAAACCTAATTTCAACTCTCTTTCTTTTGCTTTAGCATAAGTATTGCCAAATGCAATTTTTGTATTGCCTGTGCTATCTAATAAAACCCTTTTGCGGTCTGCAATAAAGTTTTTCATTTCATATTCTGAAGCACCAGGGTGAGCTAATTTCATTTCTTTGGTAGCTTTTCCTTCTATTTTTTTCTCGTAGTTACCTACAAAATAAGTGAAAGAAAGTTCATACAAACAGATTAATACTAAAACGATGGTTAGAATTTTTACTAGGCCTTTCAGTTGCATATATTATTATTTTTCTTAATACGTGTTAAATTTACGAAGCGCGAAGATATTTTTTTTAACTAATAATACCAAATATTTGCATTATTAGTTAGTAAATCAAAAACATTCTTTTTGATATTAAATTTTATTACATAAATCGTTGTGCTTATATAATTACAAAACTAACCACTAATACTAAGTGATACAAGCTTATAAATCTATATATTTGCCCTTTCAACTAAATAATAGCAAGCATGTCATTAGCAAAACGATTGGATAGAATAGATGAGCCACAAACCATAAAAATGGCTAAATTGAGTAGGGAATTGAAGGCGCAGGGTATTAATGTAGTAGACCTGAGCTTAGGTGAACCAGACTTTGCAACACCAGAGCATATTCAATATGCTGCTGTTATTGCCATGAAAGATGGATACACTAAATATCCACCTGTTGCTGGTTTTCCAGAATTGCGCCAGGCGGTGGTAGATAAATTTAAGCGCGATAACGATTTGGATTATGCCATAGAAAATGTAATGGTATGCACAGGTGCTAAGCAATGTATTGCAAATGTAATGATGTGCTTGTTGGATGATGGGGATGAAGTTGTAATTCCAAGTCCATATTGGGTTACTTATGGCGACCTTGTAAAAGTTTGTGGCGGAAATGTAGTTGAAGTAAAAGCTACTTTGGAACAAGATTTTAAAATTAATGCTGCACAATTAGCAGCTGCTATTACCCCAAAAACAAAAGCTTTTATCTTTAGTAGCCCTTGCAACCCTACTGGCAGTGTTTACACAATGCAAGAATTAGAATCTTTATGCGAAGTATTCAAAAAATATCCAGAAATAATTGTAATAAGCGATGAGATATATGAATACATCAACTTTGAAGGTAAGCATGCTAGTATTGCACATGTTCCAAGTATGCAAGCTAGAACTGTGGTAATAAATGGATTAAGCAAAGCATATGCAATGACTGGTTGGCGACTTGGCTATATGGCCGGTCCTGTGCATTTAATAAAAGCTTGCGAAACCATGCAAAGTCAATTTACGAGTGGACCAAATTCTATTACACAGCGCGCTGCAATAGTTGCATTGAATGGTACATTAGAGCCAGCTATGCAAATGGTAGAAGCCTTTAAAGAAAGAAGGAATTTTTTAGTAAAAGCATTAAATGCAATTCCTGGTGTAAAAGCTAATAATCCTCCTGGAGCCTTTTACGTATTCCCGGATGTAAGTAGTTTTTTCGGGAAAAAGAATGGAGATATTACAATTAATAACTCTTTAGAATTATGTATGTACTTGTTGCACACAGCCAATGTAAGCTGCGTAACAGGCGATGCATTTGGCGATGGCAATTGTATTAGAATTAGCTATGCTACAAGCATGGAAAATTTAGTAGAAGCCATGAAGAGAATTGAAAAAGCGCTAATGGCTTTGCAATAAAAATACCGAGTACATGTTAATACACCTGCATGGCTAGTATTTTATTTTTGCACGCTACAATTTATTAAACATGAAAAAAGGTATTGTAAGCAGCATATTATAAGTGATTATTATTTTTACAACTAAAGTAACCGTAATGCGTAATTCAATATTTGGATTTGATAGAAATGAGTTGCGAGAAAAATTAGAAAAATAAAATAATTACACTGTCACTTTTTTAGGGATAGCCCTACCTGCTTCAAATGAATTTTCTCCAGCATTGCCATTTTCGTGGTATTCTGCATCTTCATTTACATTCCATAAGTCAAACAAATTTTGATTTGCTAAAATATTTTTGGCAGCCAGCATCGCTGTCATCATGCTGTGGTCTTGATTATTATATTTATGCATTCCATTTCTGCCACTTACATAAAAGTTTGGCAGGATAGATAAACCCTCTTTAATGTCGTCTATATGTTGCTGATAATTTTCGTCGTAAACAGGATAAGCTTTTGGCTGACGGACCACGTATCCATCAAATACCTTTTCTGCATTTATCAAACCCAAATAACCCATTTCTTTTTTTGCAAGTGCTATTAAATCTTCATTACTCATTGTCCACAATCCATCACCTTCAAAACAAAAATATTCTAACCCATAGCAAGCATAATTAGCATCTGGCACCATGTATGGACTCCAGCTTTTAAAGTTTTGTACTCTACCAACTTTTACACTTGCATCATGTATATAAATCCAATTGTCATCAAATTTATTTTCGTCTTCTAACATTAATACTACAGTAAGGAAATCACGATATTTTAATTGTCCAGCAGCTGCTATGCTTTTTGGTGAGAATGGCATTTTTACCACATTAAATAATTCTCTAATTGGCATTGTACTTATCAAATAATCAAATTCCAGTTCTAAACCATTTGCTTCTTTGATTTTCCATTTGTTCTCCATATAATGAACAGTGATAATATTGCTACCCATATATATAAAACCACCTAAAGCAGAAATTTTATCTGCACACCTTTCCCACATCATTCCTGGCCCAAATTTTGGATACCTAAAAGTATCTATCAATGTTTTAATTACTTCACCATTATTACTAATGTTTTTGCTAAATAATGCATTGTAGATAGCTTTGCCTAAACTCAAACCTTTTATACGTTGTGCTGCCCAATCTGCACTAATGTCTTTACAATCCATACCCCATACTTTTTCTGTATAGGTTTTAAAAAAAATGGAATACAATTTATTACCAAACTGATTAGTAACCCAATCTTCAAAATTATTTGGTTGCTTGATTGGGAATAACTTTGCCTTGGCATAACTGATCATACATAATCCGCTATTAATAATGCCTAAATTAAATAATGCTTCAAATGCCTTTAACGGATAGCTATAAAATTTTCTGCCATAAAAAATTCTTGACTTTCTAGGTCTTTGAATTAAGTCATCACCTAAAATTTCTGTCCAAAAATCTTCTACTTCTTTACTTTTACTAAAAAATCGATGTCCTCCAATATCAAAATAAAATCCCTTATAAGATTCAGTTCTAGAAATTCCACCTACATATTTTTTATCTTTTTCTAATACTGTTACTTGTAAACCAGCCTTAGCTAAAATATACGCAGCTGTTAATCCTGCCGGTCCAGCGCCAATAATACCAATGTGTTTAGGAGATTGCATGAATGCTAGCAAATGTAGGGTAAAATAATTTTAATTGATAAATTGTTTCATTGTTGATTTGTATATTTATGTTTTATTGTTATTAAAAAATATGTACATTTTATTTCATGTAAAATTTAAAAAGGGAAAAAGAGAAATTTACCACACAAAATAATTTGTTTAAAAAATCATTCTTTTAAATA
>CAIXQW010000095.1 GCA_903921675.1 uncultured bacterium
AAAAAATATCACAATAAAAAAACCGCAAGATTTCTATTGCGGTTTTGAAATTATAATTTTTTAAAATAATTATTGCACTTCGCAATAATCTAAATTGTATAATGCAATTAAATCTGTAGCATAATCTTCTGTAAAATAAATTTTTGGAGCATACTTTCCAAACACAGGATATTTTTCTTCTGGACTATCTTTATCTTTAAAGTTGTACCCAACCAAATATAAGTCTTGCTCTTTCATTTTAATTCGAAAAATTCTGCGATGCGTTGCAGTTTTTAACCAATTTACGATTGGCTCTGTTTCGTACTCTTGCTCTTTTTGCAATTTTACTCTGTACAACTCATTGCCTTGATCATAATGATCTGTAAAAATTAAATTGAAATTGTGCACATAACAGCTTAAACAGTACTGCTCTTTAATTACGGCTGGTGTTTCCATATCCCCTATTATTTCTACCTCCAAGCCAAGTTGTTCAAAAAAAGCAGCTAACCTTTTATTTCTTTTTTCAATCGTTTGCTTAAGTTCGCGCTCTAAAGGGCGCTTCATTACAGTGCGTTCCATTCTTTTATTTAGTTTATTAGGTAAAAAACGTTATTGTCCCAATAGCAATATTAATAAATATTTTTTTAAACTTTGTTAAATCAGCTAAGTATTTGAAAAGCAACCCAACTGAATAAATATGCAATTGCTCCCATGTAAAAAAATTGTGCGATTGGATATTTCCAAGAACCAGTTTCACGTTTTACAACAGCCATTGTACTCATACATTGCATTGCAAAAACATAGAATAATAATAAACTAACTCCTGTAGCTAATGTATAAATTTTTTCTCCTTTTTTATTTTTCGCATCACGCATCTTTTGCATCAGTGGCAATGTATTATCTCCATCATTCCCCACGCTATACAGAGTAGCCATCGTGCCTACAAATACCTCACGTGCTGCAAAAGAAGTAATCAATGCAATACCAATCTTCCAATCAAAACCAAGTGGTTTAATTGCAGGCTCTATACTTTTTCCTAATATACCTGCATAACTATGCTCCAACATTTCTGTAGATTTTTGCAGTTGCGCCACATTGTTAGAATCAGTAGCTATAGTGCTTGCATATTTATCTTCTATAGCTTGTCTATCTTTTGCAGGACCATAATTGCATAATGCCCACAATGCAATGCTAATGATAATGATAACCTTACCTGCATCTTTTACAAATATTTTTGCCTTACTAAGCATGGTAATAAATACATTGTACCAACGCGGTGCTCTGTATATTGGTAGCTCCATCAAGAAAATACTTTTTTGCTTACTGGTAATAAATATATTCAACACCTTAGCTACTACTAATGCCATCACAAATCCTAATAAATACAATCCCATCATTACCAAACCTTGCAGATTGATAAAGCCTAAATAATTTTTGTTGGGAATTACTAAAGATATTAAAATAGTGTATACTGGCAGCCTTGCACTACAACTCATTAATGGTGTAATTAATATTGTAATTAATTTTTCCTTTTTGTTTTCGATGGTGCGCGCTCCCATGATGGCAGGCACAGCGCAAGCCATACCACTAATCAATGGCAAAACGGCTCTGCCATTTAATCCCACAGACTTCATGAGTCTATCTGTAAGAAAACTAATACGCGCCATGTAACCGCTATCTTCTAAAATAGTAATTAGCCCAAATAGAATCATAATTTGAGGTACAAACACAATGATGCCTCCAATACCTGCTAGCAATCCATTAATAACTAAATTAGCGAATGCATTATTTGGCAAAATAGATGACAACCAAGTTGTGCCTACACTAAATAAACTATCTATCCATTGCATTGGAAAAGAAGCTAACCAAAATATACTTTGAAATAATATAAACAACACCACTAGCAAAATTAAATTGCCCCATAAAGGATGCAGTAATAATTTATCTATTTGTTCTGTACGCAATTCTTTTTTTAATGGGTCGTCTTCTACCACACTTACCTTCATGGCTTGTTTGATTTGCGCATATCGCTGCATAATTTCTGCTGCTTGTACTTTTGTTTTATTAAAAGGTACAATGCTTTGCAAATGCAAGATTTGTTGCTTTTGCTCTTCTGTTACAAAACGAACATTATCTAACTCACTTACCATGTGCAAGCAGGCATAAGGCGTTAAATGCGGAAATATTTTTTGTACTCCATCTATCATAGCAGGTGCTAATGCTTTGCTATCAATAATTTCTCTAATTCTAAACTGTGAGCCAAATTGCAATGTGTTAGCAATTTGTTTTTTTAATTCGCCAATGCCTTTATTTTTTCTTGGATTGACAGCTATGATTGGCACACCTAATTGAATACCAAGCATAGATGTATTGATAATAGTTCCTTTTTTTGCAGCAATATCTGCCATACTCAAAGCAACTACTACTGGCAATCCTAAGTCTATGATTTGTGTGCAGAATAATAAATTTCTATTTAAATTACTAGCATCTACTAATACTACTATTACATTAGGTCTAGCATCAAAATTGATATCAAACAATGCATCGTAGGCCACAAACTCATCACCGCTTTTTGGATACAAACTATAAGTGCCAGGAAGGTCGATGATGTTTACTTTTTGATTAGTAGCAAGCATACATTGCCCAATTTTTTTATCTACAGTTACTCCTGCAAAATTTCCAACGCGTTGGTTCAATCCTGTAAGCATATTAAATAAAGATGTTTTACCGCTATTGGGATTGCCTACTAGTGCTATATTTGGTAATGCATTCAAATTAATGAAATAAGGAAAATATGAATTTTGACAAAAATAAAAAATATACTAACTACATGCTGTAATATTGCAAAGATACACAGAAGAACAAAGTAATATCATGATACAATACGAGAAATTTACACTTAGCAATGGATTAAAAGTAATTCATCATCCGGATATAACTACCCCAATGGTGGCTATGAGTATCTTGTATGATGTAGGGGCAAAAGATGAAGATGAAAAACAAACTGGTTTTGCGCATTTATTTGAGCACCTCATGTTTGGCGGTAGTGTAAATATTGATGACTATGACGAACCTTTGCAAAATGCTGGTGGAGAAAATAATGCATATACCACCAACGATTTGACCAACTATTATTTACAATTGCCTAAAGAAAATATTGAAACTGCATTTTGGTTGGAGAGCGATAGAATGCTAAACCTTGCCTTTAGTGAAAAAAGTTTGGATGTGCAACGCAAAGTAGTATGCGAAGAGTTTAAAGAACATTACATCAACAAACCTTATGGTGATGTGTGGCAATATCTTAGAGAGTTATGCTATAAAGTGCACCCATATAAATGGCAAACAATTGGCAAAGAATTAAAACATGTAGAAGATGCGCAACTGCAAGATGTAAAACACTTCTTTGCAAAACACTACAACCCAAGCAATGCAATCATGTGCATAGCTGGCAACATTACCAAAGAAAAAGTTGTAGAGCTATGCGATAAATATTTTGCACCTATACCAGCTGGCGAAAAATACCTTAGAAATTTACCTACAGAATCTGCACAAACAGAAGCAAGAAAATTAGTGATAGAAAGAGATGTGCCTGTAAATGCACTATACAAAGCTTATCACATGGGTAGCAGATTAAGTAATGGATATCATGCAGCAGATTTGATTACAGAAATATTAAGCGGTGGGGAAAGTAGCAGATTGCATGTGGAGTTGGTAAAGGAACAAAAACTATTTAGCCAAATAGATTGCTATCATTTAGGTAGCATTGAGCCAGGCTTGCTAGTGATAGATGGAAAAGTATCTGCCAATGTAAGTATGCAAGAAGCAGATGATGCTATAGAAAAAATTATTGAACAATTTATTGCAATTGGCATAACAGAATTAGAATTAAAAAAAGCAATCAATAAAACAGAAAGCTTAATCAGTTTTGAAGATTTAAGTTTATTGAACAGAGCTAATAATTTAAGCTATTACGAATTGCTTGGCGATGCAGAAATGATGAATAGCGAAATGGGTAAATATGCAACTGTAAGCGCAGAGCAAGTGCACATCGAAGCGAAAAGAATTTTTAGAAAAGAAAATGGCAATACGATGTGGTATGTAAGTAAGGGAGTGTAATTGAAAAATAATGTAAACATAAAAAAACACGCTAGTTATTCTAGCGTGTTTTTTTATGTTGTCTTGGAATCAGTTATTTTTTTACCATTGCTTTTAAAACGGCCTCATTAATTTTTACTGGATATTTTGCTTCCATATCTGCAATCCATTTTTTCTCTAAATAATCTTGATAGTCTGCAATTACATATCCGCGAGCATCAGCTAATACTTTTTGGCTAGTTGTTTTTATAATTTTAGTTGGGCAATATACACTACCACTACCATCATTATTTTTTACAATTACACTATATTGTCCTTCTGCTACGCCTAATGCAGCTTTGTCTAATTTTTCGTATTCAAATTTTCCTTCCTCTACATTTACTTTTAATGCACCATTTAAGTTCATGCGTTCAATTACAGTATCTATTGGAAAATTCCTTAAAAGTGTTTGCATTTCTGTTAAGTCTTTTTCATTTCCACAACGCAATATTCTTCCTTCAAAGCTAGGTCCCCATTGGTATTTGGCTTTATTACCAGCAAAATATTCTGCCAAGCCTGCACTATCTGTGCTAGCTTTAGTCCAAACACTTTTATCAGTTAGCTCAAACAAAATTATACCATCGCGATATTCTTTTAATAAATTTCTAAACTCTGGATTTTCTGTAGCTAAATTATTTTCTTCAAAATCTGTCAACGATTTTTCTACAAATGCTGTATAAACACCTTTGATGGCATTTGCTTTTTCGCCAAATAATCTACCGCGGCTGCTAGCCATTATAAATTCATAAAACTTTTTGTAGTCATAAGGTTTATTTTTTAATGCAAATAATGGTTGGTTCGTTTTTACGTTTTCTGTCATCACCAAGTAACCATTTTTTACACAAGTATCTGGTATTGCATTTATGAATTGTGTAAGGTTTTCTGGAAACTCTTTAAAATCGCCTTTGGATTTTACTTTGTTTAAAAATGCAACTCTTGCCAAATCTACTCTACCATCTCTTTCTATTTTTTTTGTCAATTCGTTCTTCATACTATCAAATGGTCTCACTTGCATTTTCTTTAGTAGTTTGATAATATGATAACCATAATCTGTTAATACAGGCCCAGCAAATTCTCCTGGCTTAGCAATATTAAATGCAGCATTTTCAAAATCTGCACTCATGGTATTTACAGCAAATGGTTGCAACTCTCCATTGTTACTTACACTAAATTTATCTTGGCTAAATGCTTTTACCATCTCATTCCAATCTGCACCTTTTTTCAAAGTAGCCAATATACTATCTGCTTTAGCTTTGGCAGCGTTGCGTTGCTCGTCGGTAAAAGACTTGCGCACCTCTAACATTATTTGTGCTACTTGTACTTCTCCTTTTGCTGGTCTTTCGCCTAACTTTTTAATGATGTGGTAACCATAGGGAGAGCGAAAAGGTTTACTCATTTTGCCAATTGGTGTATTGTATGCAACTGTTTCAAATTCGTAAGGTACTTGCAATGCAGTAATATAACCAATGTCGCCACCTTTTTGTGCGGTGCTTTTATCTTGGCTCATTGCCTTTGCTAATGTAGTAAAGTCTGCACCCTTGTTGATGGCATAGTAAATACTATCAATCAATTTTGCAAAGCGCATGGTGTCTTGCGCACCCTTTGGTAGGGTTATCATGATGTGTGCAACATCTACATCTTTTTTTAATCTTTCGTAGGTTTCTTTGGTAAGCGCATTTATTACTTCTTTATCTGTAAGATACCCTTTAGATAATTGTTTTTTATAATTATCTAACTCGCTTACAATAGATGGTAATGTATCTATTTTTTTTGCTTCAGCTTCTGCTACTTTCATTTTAAAACGGCTGTAAAGCGTTACATATTCGCGCAAGGCTTTGTCGCTCATATCTACTTTTTTAGCCATGCTGTTTTTGGTGTACATGCGCAGAAATTCTTCTTTACCTACCTGTGTACCCCCATAGCTAAAAATATTTTGTGCATTGGCGCAAATGCTTACCAATATCCATGCAATTAGTGCAAAAGAGTGTTTGCTGTATTTCATATCGTTGTATATTTTTTCAATTACTTTTTTGATAATAAAAAATGCTCAATCGCAACCTACGATTGAGCATGTAAATTTAGTTGTTATCTTTTTTGGAATAAAATTTATTATTCATTTTTTTAATGATTTTGTTCCTAAGTTGGCCTATTTAGTTTTTTTCTCGGCATCTTGTTTTTTCTTTTTCTCTAAAAAATCTATCAAGCCTTCTATATTACTATGGTCTAGTTTTTTACCAACTATCTTACCATTTTTATCTATCAAATACATTACTGGAGTGCTGTATACATCGTAGGTAGCGCGGAAATTGCTGGTATGTTGTGGGTCGTGCACATGAATCCAATTTTTATTCAAATCATTATCCTTAATTAGCTTCACCCATTTTTCATCTTCTTGATCTGTTTCTACAGCAAATATTTTAAAGTTAACTTTTTTGCTAATTATTCTTTGCATGCTATCTACTCTTGGAATTTCTTTTTGGCAATGCCCACATGTAGGACTCCAAAATACTAACAAAGTATAATCTGCAGTTGGATAAGTGCTACTGAGCGTGTGCATATTGCCATCAATATCTGGCAGGCGAACATCTATTGCTGGTTGGCCCACCATATTAGGAGCAATTTTTTTAGCGCGGTCTATATATTTTTCTAAGCTAGAATCTGCCAACCAAGTAGCCAATCCTTTTTGATAATAATTTTCTACTAAATACACAAAGCTTTCATCCATGCCCATTACTTTACTAGTTTCTGCAAAGCGCGTAATCCACCACAAACTATACTTAAATAAGTCTGGAGAATTTTTTGTTTTGCCTAAAATAAAATCGGCTTCTTTGTTGATGCTATCTGGCACTGGTACTAACAATTTAAAATAATCTTCTAACTTTTTTTCGTACAATGGAGTGTAAATTATTCTATCGTCTGTAAAATTAAAACGATTCCAATACTCGCCTTTAAAAGTGCGATATCGGAAAGTAGAATCTTTTGTTTTACCATCTGGTAGCA
Source organism: uncultured bacterium (assembly GCA_903921675.1). Lineage (GTDB taxonomy): Bacteria > Bacteroidota > Bacteroidia > Chitinophagales > Chitinophagaceae > CAIXQW01. Next base: position 7,114 of record CAIXQW010000095.1, read on the forward strand.
TTGGATCTTTTTCTGGAACTTCTGGTTCGCTTAATGCATTAAACACCACAGCAGTAAAAGAGCTTGGATATTTTTTTACAAAATTGTTTCTGTACTCTTTCATTTCGTTGCTAAGGTCTTTGCTTTTTTTATTTACCTTGGCAGTATCTGCTTTTGTTTTGGCAGTAGCTAACTCATTGTTGATTGCTTGGTACTTATCCCCAATGGTAGTAAGATATTTTTGGTATTCGTAAAAATGTAAATTTTCTTCGCTGCCTTTAAAGCTTGCAGTTTTTACCATATCTGCTTTGCTTAATTCAAAACTAAATTCATCGCCGTTGCTTAGTATAAATTCGAACTGTCCAGTTTTATCTGCAAATAGCAACATATATATTCCGCCTACAAATTTCTTTGCGCTTTTCATTTCGAATTTGGTAGTGCCTGGTGTAAGTCTTGCGCTATCATCTTTGTATACTGTTTGGCCCTTTCCGTAGTAATGGCAGAGGTAAACGAGTGAGTCTGTGTTATCGCGCAATGTTACATTTAGCTTGTAACCATCTTTTGCAAAACTGCTAAGGCCTAATGTCATCATTAGTACTAGTAAAAAAATTTGTTTCATAATATTGGTATTGCTTTTTAAAAAAATATGTATTAAATCTAAAACGTAAATATAAATATTTTGGTTGGATACAAATACAGTAGATATGATATACTTTACAAGTAGTTAGGTTATGTGATTGTGAAAATGAAGTTTCAATCTGGTACTTGTTATTATAAATTAAATCGATAATTGCACATGCATTAATTTTTTCTAATTAGAATTATTTTTTTGTTCTTACAAAGGAATAAAAAAATATTATTTTACTAATTGGACAATTATTTTTAAATC
>CAIXQW010000096.1 GCA_903921675.1 uncultured bacterium
AATACAAAATTGGCACACCTCCTACTTTTACCCCAAATTTTGATAACGGTAAAAGTAATATTTGTGACACCAATGGCAATTTATTAATTATGTGTAATGGTCATAATATATAAGATACAAACCTAAATTATATAGATAATGGAGATAGTATAACATTCGAGGCCCAGTACACTCATGATTTTAATGGTGGCTACTGCGCACAAGAGCAATGGAGTTTAATTCTGCCATTTAGTAATAATCAGTATCGAGTTATTAACTTGGCTGCATCTAATAGTATGTTTGCCAGCCAAAACACTTCATGGTTTTTCCCGCCAGATTATTTGTTGTTTAGTGATGTGGATATGAATGCCAATGGTGGTACAGGTAAGGTGGTTCGTAAAAGACAAGTAATTGACAAAGGCAGATTTGCATTTAATGGCATGCAAGCATGCTAATGGACATGATTGGTGGTTACTAAAACCATGCTTTGATAGTATGGCGTTTTATACTTATTTGCTAACTGATACTGGGGTAACTATTAAAGGTTTACAAAGTTTTAGTGGCTTTCCTCCCATTTACATTACAAGCGAAGCGCAAGTAATGTTTAACAATAAAGGTAATAAAATGATGTCAGTAATTAAAGGCGTACCAGAGTGCAATTATTTATTTTTGTTTGATTTTAATAGATGCACAGGAGTATTGAGTAATGAAAAGGTAATTCAACATCCATATTATACTGTTCCTGAATTTGGAGGCGTTGTATTAGATTCGTCTATGTCAGGAGGGTGTTTTAGTCCCAATGATAGTTTTATATACATCAGTAAAGGAGCAGGTATATTACAATATGATTTACATCCAAAGAATCAAGATACAGCATGGGTGAAAATTGCAGGTTTTGATACAACACTTAATGCCTTTGCGAGCTATGGTAATATTTTCCCAGGACCAGATGGGAAAATATATATTAGTAATTGGGATTTTACAAGTGGGCAAATGAGTGTAATAAACAAACCAAATAAAAAAGGTTTAGCAGCAGAGTTTTGCCCAAGATGTTTACGTTTTGATACAATATTGCCATATTATGTGAGCATTGGTGGTCCTCCCAATATGCCAAACTATGCAATGGGTGCAGATAGTAGTAGTTGTTGGCCGCTTAGCAATGTGCAATTGGCAATTAGTAATGAGCAATTAAAGGTGTATCCAAACCCTTCCTATAGTAATGTAATAATAGATGTAAGCGATTTAAGCAAAAACTCTTTATCTGTCACCAACGCCGCTGGTCAAGTAGTATACAATCAAATACCTAAAACTGTAAAAACTACCATAGATGTAAGCCAATTGGCTAGCGGTGTGTATTTTGTAAGGTATGGTAGTGCAGTAAAAAGGTTGGTAGTAGAGTAGTTATATTTATTCAAGCAGCTATATAAACAACGCCTTCAATTCCGTAGCATCTTCTGCTTTCATTTTTCCACCTAATACCAAACGCATTTGGCGGCGGCGCAAGGCACCATCGTATTGGTTAATTTCTTCTTCTGTTTCTGGAGTGATGGCATGCACAGGTCTTGGTCTGCCATTAGGGTCTAAGGCTACAAAAGTTAAATACGCTTCGTTGCTTACATATTTAAATTGTGTTTGAGGGTCTTCGCCAGTTACTTTTAAGTACAACTCCATACTACTATTAAAAGCACGCGTTACTTTGGCTTCTATGCTTACAATATTACCAAGCTTTACTGCATTTTGGAAACTAATATTATCTACACTAGCCGTAACTACTGCACAATTACAATGGCGCATTGCCGATAAAGCCGCAGCTATATCCATCCAATGCATCAATCTGCCTCCCATTAAATTGCCAAGTGTATTGGTATCATTCGGTAGTACCAATTCATTCATGATAGTTAGAGAATCCGACGGTTTTTTTGTTATTAGTGTATTCATTGCGTGCAAAATTACAGCAAATGCCGTAAGGAAAATCTTTTATTTTGAAAAAATTATAACTTAAGAACCTAGTGTCATAGATTAACTTAGCAATACTTTTCTATGTTTCTATGTGTCTATACCGAAGTTTTATTCGGCACAGGTGTGATTCAAAAAAACTATCTAACCTATTCAAATATTTTGTAATTTAGCATCATTCTATATCATGCCAGTACCACAAAATAAATACAGTCTTTTTCAAAAAAGTTTCCTTTCCATACTACTAATATTTGTAGTAAGTATTACCAATGCCCAAAACATCAAATTTTCTTTTTTGTTTGATAGCGGAAAAGATAGAGTAGCACTTTGGGAAGCAAGAGATTTTTTTAAGCTCATCAAAGGCATTAAAGCAGATAGCATCAGTATTCAAGGGCATTGCGATAGCGTTGGAAGCGATGCATATAATTTAAAACTAAGCAAGCAAAGAGTGCAAGCAGTAAAAAGTATGCTGCTACATAATGGCATTAAAGCCAAGCAAATAAAAATAATGAAAGGCTTTGGCGAACAACAAAATATAAATGACAATAGCACAGAAGATAATCGATTGCGCAACAGAAGGGTAGAGGTGTATGTAAATGAAGTGCCAAAAATAGAAAAGCCAATTATTCCAAAAGTAGAAAAACCAAAACCAGAAAAGAAAACAATTGCCAAACAAAAACCTGAACCAAAACAGATTGCAAAAGCTATTCCTAAAAAAGTAGAACAGCCTATAGATATTAAATACGCTACATTTCAGCAAGGCGAAAAAATATTTTTACCCAATCTAACTTTCGAAGGACAAAGGCATCATTTAACAGCACTTGGCGAAGAAGCTTTCATGCAGCTACTAGCCAAAATTAAAGAAAATCCAGAAATACAATTTTTAATAGTTGGGCATATTTGCTGTGTAAATCCGTATGCAGGCGATGCAATGGATATAGATGTTGGCACACAAAACCTTAGCGAGATGCGCGCCAAAGAAATTTATGATAGGCTTGCGGATGCTGGCATAGAAAAAAGCAGAATGAAATATTTTGGCAAAGCCGCCACAGAAAAAATATATCCGTATGAACTAACTAGCTTTGAAGCTAGCATGAATAGACGCGTAGAAATAATTATTGTAAAGTAAATTATGCTATTGCAAATTTACCTTTTAGTTTTTCCAACAAATTACTGCTTGCAATATTATAGCCTTGTTGCAGCATTTTGCAGAATGCATTTTCGTTGCTAATGCCATGCCCAACAATTACAGTTTTGTTGACACCCAATACTGGAGTACCACCATAAGCTTCGTAATTAAAATGGTTTAAGTATTCGTCTTGCACTTTTCTTTCTTCATGAAAAATCTGATAAATACTTTCGCAAAGCTTCAGCATAATATTACCAGTAAATCCATCGCAAACAATTACATCTGCTTTGCCTACCAATAAATCTCTGCCTTCCATATTGCCAATAAAATTAATAAATGGATTGTCTTTCAGCAATGGAAAAGTACTTTTAGCCAATAAATTGCCTTTGCCTTCCTCTTCGCCTATGTTTAATAATCCTATTTTAGGATTTTCTATTTTCAATACATGCTCTGCATAGTTGCTACCTAACACAGCAAATTGCTCTAGGTTTTCAGGTTTGCAATCAGCATTAATACCCACATCTAGCAATAAGCCAAATCTGCCATCTTGGTAAGGCACTAGGGTAGGAATGCTTGGTCGCATTACACCTTCAATAGTTTTTATGATATGTGCAGCACCTACAAGCATCATACCTGTATTGCCGGCACTTATAAATGCGTCAATATCTCCTTTGGCCAATAAATAAAAGCCAAGGTTGATGCTGCTATTTGGTTTTTCTTTTAATGCTTTTGTTGGATGCTCATGCATACCTACCACATCTGGTGCATGCACAATTACGCATCTTTCTTTGGGTACATCAGCAAGCAATGGTTCTAGCTGCTCTTGCACACCTATTGCATACACAATTACATCTGCAGGTGTATTTGGGTCTGCTAAATATGCTTTTATTCCTTTGCAAGCTTCTATTGGTGCATAATCGCCACCCATAGCATCCAAACCTATTTTCATCATTGCTAATATTTTATTTAATCATTAGAATTGCCATGCAATATACAAATTGTAGTGCATGCTATGTCACCAATTATATTAATTTAGCTTTATTTAGGCTATAATTAATTCTACAATTGCTGACTTTATATAATAGAAAATTTCATTCCCTATTGCTAAGAAATGAAATTTTAATATTGTTTAGTATAAATTGTTACCTAAAAATTAAGCGTCTGCGCTATCATCTTCAGGAGCAGTTTCTACTTCTTTTACAGCTTTCGTTAAAACTACTCTTCCTTTGTAGAATAAAGAATTTTCTACCCAATGAGCACGGTGACGTAAATGAGTTTCGCCAGTTGTTTTATCTGTACTTAAAGTTTGTAATTGTGCTTTGTAATGTGTACGACGTTTAGCACCACGTTGGCTAGAATGTCTGCGTTTCGGATTTGGCATTTTATTTAATTTTTAATTTATTCAGTTGTTCTTGTAAGGAACGGTTAGTATTATTTTGTTCTTGCTCGGCTTCTTCTGTTTTGGTTTGCAGTGCTTCTAATAATTGAATAGCTTTAGCATTACAAGTGCTTTTGCCATTGGCATCATCAGAATGAATGATTTGCATTGGAAGGCTTAGTATTACTTGCTCATATAATAATGTACTAATATTTATACTATTATCTGTGCGCGAAAAATAAACTACTTCGTTATCATCTTCATTCAACTCTTCTACTTTTTCTGGGTCTGTCAATTTAGCCACTAGTTCAAATTCATCCCACACTTTCAATTCAAATTCATCGCCACATCTATCGCAAAGTGTTTGTACTGTGCCATTGATGCTAAAATTTAAAATAAACAATGATGTTTTTTTATCTAGTTCTAAACTCACATCCAATTTAGCATTGGTAAAAGGAGTTTCTGCAAACTGTTCAAAGAAGCTATCCTCTAAATGATATTCGAAGGAATGAAGACCTGGCGCAAGGCCTACGTGGTGTATTTCAAACGCACGACTCTTATTCATATCAAATACTATTTTTCGGAGTGCGAAGATAAGTAAATGTGTTGATAAATCGTTTTATTTGGTAGAAAATTAATGGAAATTTGATGGTTTTTTAGTGGCTTATTAACGAATAGTGGCAATTAGAGCAATTTACATTCAAAAATATTAGATTTTTTCTAGGTTATTTGGTAAATAAAGAACAGTTATTTTATCTACATTTCAATTTTATTCTCTCCTGCCTGTTATAATATTTCAATGTTGCAAATTAAAAAAACAAATACTATATCTGCTCATGCACCCAACTTTTTATTTTTCTTACATAGTCAAAGTAGCCCAACTCCATTTTTATCCAAAATAAAATAAATACACCCAAGCCCATACCAACCATGATTTTGCTTGTCATGGTTTGATCTGGTCCACCATACAAACCAATACAAAATCCTGCAAAAAATATAGCTAAGCACAATACAATAAGTAAATATGGCCCACCTACATCTATGCGTCTTGGGTGAGTTTCTACATTTACTATGGTTTTATTATTTTTTTCTTTCAGCGTAACATTGGTAATAGGTAATGTAGTTACTTGGTCTGTATTTTCGGCATGCGGAATTATTTTAATAACATTGTTCAATTCAATGGACTCAAAATCAAAATTACGTATTTTAAGGTGTTTTTGTACCAAACATTCTTTCAAAGCTGTAATGCTTTTACTACTTTTAAATTGATAGGATCTATTAAATATCATGTTTTTAATTTTGTATAAAAATACGGTTAATTTAGAGATTGTCAATACTAATTTTTGCCTAAATTGTTAATATGCACAGGTTGTATACAATTGTTATTTAATGTAAATAATTGCATTTTTTAGAAGTTGTCACTATTATTTAATAATTTTTTCTCTAACAAAAATTACAGAATTCCCTTCTTTAGGAATAACCTAATTGATTACCTTTGCCAACTATAATTTAAATATAAATTCAAAATCATGAGCAACGGTTATTTTTATTTTCCACAACCAACCAACGAACCTGTATTGGGCTATGCACCTGGCAGTGCCGAAAAAAAATCATTGAAGGCTGCATTAGCAGAAGCTAAAGCAAAAACGGTAGATATCCCTATGTACATTGGCGATAAAGAAGTGCGCACTGGCAATACGTCTGCAATACATCCTCCTCATGAAATTAAACATAAACTTGGTCAGTTTCATACAGGTACAGCTGCCCATGTAAAAGATGCTATTAGAGCAGCCTTGAAAGCTCGCGATAAATGGAGTGCCATGAGTTGGGAGCATCGTGCTACTATATTTTTGCGTGCTGCAGATTTATTGGCTGGCAAATATCGTTGGGAAATGAATGCTGCAACAATGCTAGGCCAAAGTAAAAATTGCTTCCAAGCAGAAATAGATAGTGCTTGCGAATTGATAGATTTTTTAAGATTTAATGTTCACTTTTTAAGTGATATTTACAAGCAACAACCAATTAGTGGTCCAGGTATGTACAATAGAGTAGAGTATCGCGCTTTAGAAGGATTTGTACTTGCCGTTACACCATTTAATTTTACAGCCATTGCAGGTAATTTGCCTACAAGTGCTGCCATGTGTGGCAATGTAGTAGTTTGGAAATGCGCCAACACACAGGCCTATAGTGCTAATGTAATCATGAAAATATTAAAGGAAGCTGGTTTGCCAGATGGTGTTATTAATTTAGTATTTGTAGATGGCCCAACTATCGGCGAAGTGTGTTTTAGTCATCCAGATTTTGCAGGTGTGCATTTTACAGGAAGTACAGGTGTATTCAACCATATGTGGAAAACCATTGGTAGCAATATGGGCTTATACAAATCTTATCCAAGAATTGTAGGCGAAACTGGTGGTAAAGATTTTATGGTAGTGCACAATTCTGCAATGGTAGATGAAGTAGTAGCTGCAATGGTACGTGGCGCGTTTGAGTATCAAGGACAAAAATGTAGTGCTTTAAGCCGTGCTTATATTCCAGATAATTTAGCAAAGGAAATTAAAACCAAATTAGTGGCTGCATTAGCAACTATTAAAATGGGCACTACAGAAGATTTTACCAATTTTGTAAATGCAGTAATAGACGAAAAAAGTTTCAATAATATAGCAGCTTATATAGAAAGAGCGAAGAAAGATAAGGGTGTAAAAATACTAGTTGGTGGCAATTGCGATAAAAGCAAAGGTTACTTTGTAGAACCCACAATTATAGAAGCAAAAGACCCAATGTATCGCACCATGTGCGAAGAAATTTTTGGACCAGTATTAACTATTTATACTTATCCTGCAGATGAATGGACTAAAACTTGCAAGTTGGTAGATAGCACAAGTCCTTATGCACTAACTGGAGCTATATTTAGCCAAGACAAATATGCTATAGAGCAAGCCACTAAACTATTGACTAATGCTGCAGGTAATTTTTATATCAACGATAAGCCAACTGGTGCAGTAGTTGGGCAACAACCATTTGGAGGTGCAAGAGCAAGTGGTACAAACGATAAAGCAGGAAGCCAATTGAATTTGTATAGATGGTTGAGTGCAAGAACCATTAAGGAAACTTATGTGCCAGTAAACGATTACCAATATAGTTTCTTAGGAGAAAAATAAAATTACATTTCGTATAAATAAAACATAGTCTATCAATAATTGTGGGCTGGACTTCGTTTTTTCCATAACAACCCCCAAACCAAAATAAAAAGTATGAAAAGAATTATTACACTACTTGCAATGATTGCTTATAGTTTTGTAGCCAAGGCATGTCCATTTCAAGGTACAGTTACGCATACACTTACCTCAGGTGCATCTGCTCAGTTAAATACTGCTGTATTTCCTAGTACTAATACGTATACCTACAGTTGGGTTCCTGCAATAGGGGCTACATTTAGTAGTACTTCTATTAGTAATCCTACAGTTACTTTTTCTGCTAATGGCACCTATTATTTGTGTTGTATTGTTACCTATAATGGTTGTAGTACAACTATTTGTGATTCAATATCGATTAATCAAGCCCTAGGTTGCAATGCTTCCTATTCGTATTCTAGTTCAGGAAATACAGTTGCTTTTGGTGGAATAATGACAGGTAGTAATTCTGCAACTACTTATTCTTGGATTTTTGGCGATGGTAATACTGGTATTGGTCAATCTATTACACATACTTATGCGCCTGGTACTTATACCGCTTGTTTAATTGCAAGTAATGTTAATCCTAGCTGCACAGATACTTTTTGCAGTACAATTACTATTGCAGGTGGTGCTACTGCATGCAATGCAGCATTTACAGATTCTAATTTAGCTAGTACCAACTCAGTTTATTTTATCAACCAATCTACTGCTAGTTCATCCTCATTTTTTAATTATTGGTCTTTTGGTGATGGTAATACATCTACATCCTTTAACCCTTTGCATACTTATGCAAACCCAGGAACTTATATGGTTTGTTTGTATATGCAAGATAGTTCTAGCGCTGGTATTTGTTATGATTCTACTTGCCAAACAATAGTTGTAGCAGGAAGCACGTCTAGCTGCAATGCCGCTATGACCTACACTTCATCGGGTTGTCTAGGCGTATTTGTCAATACAAGTGCTGCTGGCTACACAAATGCTGTTTGGTATTTTGGTGATGGTACTTCTGCCACTAATTTAAATCAAACAGTTTCGCACAACTATACTGGTACTGCGGTGTATTATCCTTTTTTAGTAATTACTTATGGCACTGGTGCCAATACTTGTGTAGATACAAGTTATATAGGGCAACTCTATATTGCATGTGGTAGTGGTGCAGGTTGTAATGCTGCATTTACAGATACTTTTATAAACGGGGCATGCTATTTTACTAATCAATCAACTTCAAGTTCTAATTCTTTTACAAGTTATTGGTCTTTTGGTGATGGTAATACATCTACATCCATTAACCCTCTGCATACTTATGCAAACCCAGGAACTTATACGGTTTGTTTGTATATGCAAGATAGCTCTAGCGCTGGTATTTGTTATGATTCTATCTGCCAAACAATAGTTGCAGCAGGAAGCACGTCTAGCTGTAATGCCGCCATGACCTACACTTCATCAGCTTGTCTAGGTGTATTTGTCAATACAAGTGCTGCAGGCTACACAAATGCTGTTTGGTATTTTGGCGATGGAACTTCTGCGATTAATTTAAACCAAACTGTAACCCATACCTATACTGGTACTGGTGTTTACTATCCATTTGTGGTAGTTACTTGGATGGTGAATGGTTCTCCATGCACAGATACATCTGCTTTGGGCCAATTGTATGTCAATTGCCCGAACGCTTCTCCATGCAATGCAGCATTTACTGTTTCTAGTGCTGGTCAAGTTGTTTATTTTACCAATACATCTAGCGCATCAAATTCTACTTTTTCTAGCTATTGGAGCTTTGGAGATGGTGGCATATCAGGTAGCACTAACCCAATTCATACTTATGCTAATAATGGTATTTATTCGGTTTGTCTTTATATTGTAGATAGTTCATCTGCAGGAATTTGCACAGATAGTATTTGTCAAACTATTACAGTTGGAGGTAGCTCTAGTGGCACTTGTAATGCTGCATTTATTGATTCAGTATCTGGGTTAACAGCTATGTTTTACAACTTATCTACAGTATCTGGTGGTGCAACATATACTAGTGCTTGGTACTTTGGAGATGGATTTACAAGCACACAAACAAATCCTATTCATACTTACAACTCTCCTGGTGTATACACAGTTTGTTTAGTTATTATTTCTAATAACAATTGCATAGATAGTTTCTGCCAAATAGTTACGGTAAACAATCCAAATACAGTTTGCAATGCATCATTTATTAGTACAGTACAAATGTGTGCCGTTGCGCTTTCTAATACAAGTACAGGTAGCTATAATACTGGGGTTTGGGTGTTAGGTAATGGACAATATTTACCATTAAACGGCAACACAATTACAGCAAATTACACTAGTAATGGTACATACAATGTATGTTTAGTAATAGCAGATAGTAATGGAATGTGCGCAGATACAGCATGCCAAGCTGTAGTAATATTTAACTGCCCTACAAGCATGAATAACACAAGCTTATTAAACCAAGTTGCTATTTCACCAAACCCAGCTACAGGATTCATACAATTGAATAATACAAGTAGTCAAATATTAGAATTAACCATTTTCAATGCTGTAGGTATGACGGTTGCTCATCAACAAAATATTGGCGCAAAACAAAATATTGATATCAGCAATTTGCCTAGTGGAGTATATTCTGTAATGCTTAGAAGCAAAGAAGGATTGCGCTATGTAGAAAAATTAATGAAGCAATAACATTATTTTTTAAAATATGCGAAGGAATGTGTGGATAATCTTTGGATAATCAAAGCTTTTTGCTATCTTTGCAGACTTAAAAATTGGATGCCCCTTAACAAAAAATAATAAGATGTCAAATTTAACAATCGAAAGAAAAAAAGAAATTTTCAAAACCTTTGGCGGTAAAGAAACAAACACAGGTTCTACAGAAGCGCAAGTAGCAATGCTTACAGAAAGAATTAATCATATTTCTGGCCACTTAAAAACAAACAAACACGATGTAAATAGTCAGCGTGGCTTGATGATCATGGTAGGTCGCAGAAAGCGTTTATTAGCTTATTTAGCTAAAACAAACTTAACTGGTTATCGTAAATTAATCGAGACCTTAGGTTTACGTAAATAATCAACATTTATAATTCCATTCCCAACTTTTTTAGGTTGGGAATGTTTTTTTATCAGCACTTGTAGTAATTCCATTTTCTATTGTTCCATAGAAATTTGTGGAGTAACTTCAAGTGCATAACAATTTTTTAAAACTTAATATTATGTTTACAAATCATAAAATAAAATCTTTTACAGATGCCAATGGCTTAACTGTTACTATAGAAACTGGTAAGCTAGCCCGCCAAGCAGATGGTGCTTGTATTGTAAAAGTTGGTAAAATGGTTTTATTGGCTACAGTTGTGGCCGCAAAAGAACCAAGACCAGGCACAAACTTTTTCCCATTATCAGTAGATTATCAAGAAAAATTCTCTAGTGCTGGTAGAATTCCAGGATCTTTCTTTAAAAGAGAAGGCAGAATTAGCGACCCAGAAATATTAATTTCTAGATTGATAGATAGAGCGCTAAGACCTTTATTTCCAGATAATTACACTTGCGATGTTCAAGTATTGATTTCACTTGTTAGTAGCGACGAAACAATTTTGCCAGATGCTTATGCTTGCCTAGCTGCAAGTGCTGCAATTGCAGTAAGTGATGTGCCAATGCAAGAAATGATAAGCGAGGTGCGTATTGCAAAAATTAATGGCGAGTTCAAAATTAATCCTACTCGTCAAGAGATGGAAAATGCAGAAATGGACTTTATTATTGCAGCTACCGAAAAGAACATCATGATGGTAGAAGGCGAAGCAAAACAATGCCAAGAGTCTGAAGTTATTGATGCTATTGAAAAAGCACATGTTGCAATTAATACACAAATTCAAGCCCAAAAAGAATTGTGGGAAATGGTGGGTAGCCCAGCAAAACGCGAAGTAGCTGCACCTTATGCCAACGAAGAAATTAAAAATAAAATTACAGAATTAGCTAAAGATAAAATTTACGAAATTGCAAAAGCTGCAAGTGCGAAGCATGAGCGGTCTGCTGCATTTAAAGCATTAAGCAAAGAAGTAAAAGCACACTTCGAAGCTATAGAAGATTTGCCAGCAGAAGATTTAGCTTTGGTAGGCGATTACTTTCATAAATTAGAAAAAGAAGTGATTCGTAACATGATGTTAGACGACAAAGTGCGTTTAGACGGCAGAAGTTACGAAACAGTAAGACCATTAGCTATGGAAGTAGATTACTTACCTAGCCCTCATGGTTCATCATTATTCACTCGTGGCGAAACCCAATCTTTAAGCACTGTTACATTAGGTACGCCTGATGATGAATTGCTTGTAGAAAGTGCTGCAGAAAGCAAATACCAAAACTTTTATTTACACTACAACTTTCCACCATTCAGCACTGGCGAAACAAAACCAATGCGTGGACCTGGCCGCCGCGAGGTAGGACATGGTAACCTTGCTTTACGTAGCTTAAAGCAAATGTTGCCAAGTAGCGATAAGTTCCCATACACAATGCGTATTATTTCTGATATTTTGGAAAGTAATGGTAGTAGTAGTATGGCAACTGTTTGCGCAGGTAGCTTAGCAATGATGGATGCTGGTGTGCCAATGGAAAAACATGTAAGTGGTGTTGCAATGGGCTTAATTAGCCGTACTAGCGATAAAAAATGGTGCGTATTAACAGATATTCTTGGCGACGAGGATCATTTGGGAGACATGGACTTTAAAGTAACTGGTACTCGCGATGGTATTTGCGGTATTCAAATGGATATTAAAGTAGATGGCTTAAGCATGGATGTAATGCGCGCAGCTATGGAGCAAGCTCGCCAAGGTCGCTTACACATTTTAGATGCAATGTATGCGTGTATGCCTGCGCATCGTGCAGACTACAAACCACAAACTCCGCGAATTCATCAAATGATTATTGATAAAGAGTTTATTGGTGCAGTAATTGGGCCAGGTGGTAAAATTATTCAAGAAATGCAACGCGAAACTGGTACTACTATCAATATAGAAGAAGTAGGCAATACTGGTGTTATTAAAATATTTAGTACCAATGGCGATGGAATGGCTGCTGCTGTGGCTCGCATCAAAGGAATTGTAATGGTACCTGAGGTTGGCGAAGAGTATGAAGCAGTTGTAAAAAGCATTATGCCTTATGGTGCATTCGTAGAATTTTTACCAGGCAAGCAAGGTTTATTGCACATTAGCGAAGTAAGCTACAAGCGTTTAGAAACTTTAGAAGGCGTATTAAACGAAGGCGATAAAATAAATGTAAAATTAGTAGGTACAGACCCTAAAACAGGTAAGTTTAAACTAAGTGCAAAAGTATTATTACCTAAGCCAGAAGGCTATGTAGAGCGCGAAGAAAGAGCCCCACGCGAAGATAGAGGACCACGCGATAATAACCGTGGACCAAGACCAGAGCGCGGCCCAAGACCAGCTCCGCAAGGACCCGTTGGTGGCGATGTAAATGAAATTTAATTCTTACAATTTTTATAGTAAAAAGAGCATGCAATGATTTGTATGCTCTTTTTTTATGTTTTACTAAATACAACATATTGCAATT
>CAIXQW010000097.1 GCA_903921675.1 uncultured bacterium
ATATTTACAATGTAATATGTTAAAGAAACAATAAATTAAGGCTGTAATGTATATAAGTAATTTGTTAATACATATAAAATTAATGTAGAATTTATTGTTTTTTTTTTAACATTTTTTAAAAATTATATCCATTTATGTTAATATCTACAATAACATAAAAAGTTAGTTGTAACTCTTTTCAATGTATTTGGTATCACAGGGTGGTTATGTAGCCCAAATTATTTCTAATAGTTAACGTAGTCGGGATGGAAACAAAATAGTATTCCTACCAATGACACTATCGGCACGAGGTACTAACCCTTTCAATGGCTTTGTGCCTGCCGATATTTCAATCAGTATAAGCCAGCAATAGTTACCAATACAACCTCGGTATCTAGATTGGAAAATCTAATACTCCAAGATGATGCATTCGGCATAGGTAGTTCCTCATGTTGATTTTCCTAATAAAAAAGTCCTACATTTTGTAGATGTAGGACTTTTAATCAAGTAATTATCAAAATTTAATTGGGTAATTGCTCATTTGTGTACAACAAATTAGAACTTCCTGTATTCGCAAAAATAACCAAGCGATCTGGATATAAACCATTAAAGCGTGCAAAGCCATTTAAGTCTACATCATAAATAGTATAACCTAAAATAGTAGCAACTCCACCTGTAATATTATACAATGTGTTTCTATCACTATTGCTTGTATTACCAAAGTAAATATATTTATTAGCTGCTTGTAGTAAGGAAATATTGCAGTTTCCAGCATACATACATCTTACGCCATTAATCATTCTAGCAGCTCCAGTTAATGGTGCAGGGTTACCTGCTTTACCGGGTTTAGTAAACAATGGAATGGCAGTTGTTGTTAAATTTAGATTAGTATTTACAAAAGCAATCGGTATTGGTGCTTTGGTCATAATACCTAAATGGTTTCTATGTTTAATACTAATGAAATAATTATCTACATTATTGTTCGCAAAAATCAATGGAGAAACTCCATCTATATCTACTATATCGCCATCTCTTTGTATCAATGCACTTCTTGTAGCCAATACAATATTAGAATCTAGTTTATTCCTTAGCTGCACAAATACCCAATCTACAATTGCATTTGGCCCTGTAACAGTAAATACAGATGCAGAAGTAGTTTCTCCACCTCCGCCATTTACATGTGTATAGGTTGCATTATATGGAGCACTTGAATATGGTTCTTGCAATGGAATTAAATTCAGCACTCTTAAAGAGTCGTACATTAATCCTGTTACTGGATCAAAGCATCCTGCAAGCATTATTTTAGGTGTTATTTTTAAAACATTACCTAAAGAAACGGTAATTGTAACTATGCTATCACAACCTATTGCATTAGTGTAAGTATTAGTATAAATACCTCCAACTGTTACAATTGTTCCCCAAGGTAATATTACCGAAGTTGTACCATAAATTATTCCTGCTGAAGACGAAGAATGATGAATCGTTAAATTTAAAGTTATAAAACTATCACAGCCTACAGCATTTACTGTATTCATGGTATAGATACCTGAGGTAGTATATGTTATTCCATTAGTCCACAAGAAAGAATCACATGCAACTAAATTTGTAGTTGAACTTGTTGCTTGCTTTCTTGTAAAATTTAATGTAGCAGTCGAATCGCAGCCTGCAGCATTTAACAACGTTTGCGTTGCAGTAGTTGTTACAGAATATGTTGTTCCATTGGTCCATGTAAATGGTGTACATGAAGCAATATTGGTTGTGGAACTTGTAGCATTTAATTTTGTAAAGTACAATGTAGCGATTGAATCGCACCCGGCTGCATTGGTAAAGCTTGCGGTATATGTGCCTGTAGCAGATATATTTTGTGTATTCCAAACAATGGCATTACAACTAGATTGATTAGTTGTTGAGCTTGTTGCATTTAGTTTTGTAAAGTTTAATGTAGCAATACTATCGCATCCTGCAGCATTTGAAAAGCTTGCTGTGTATGTACCAGTAGCAGAAATA
>CAIXQW010000098.1 GCA_903921675.1 uncultured bacterium
ATTTATTAAATAAAAGAAAACAAAATTTAGAAAAAAATAAAGAAATAAAAAAAGTTAAAAATGCAAAACAAATAGCACAGCAGCGTTTAAGCATCGCCTACGAAATGCTTAAAGATAATAACAATAATGGTTTTTTTAATGAAACTTCTAAAGCAATATGGTTATACCTTAGCGATAAGTTAAGTATACCGCGCAGCAAACTAAATAAAGAAGATATGTGGCATAGTTTAAGTAAAGAAGGCATTTCCCAAGAGGCACAAATACAGTTGCAAAACATTATTCAGCAATGCGAGCAATCTTTGTATGCTATTGGTATGCAGCATAATTTGCAAGCTACTTATGATAGTACTATCGATGTTATTTCACAATTAGAAAACCAATTAGGCTAGTATGAAAATCAGAATAGCATGCTTAGTTTGGTGTATGGTAGTTTTTGCTGCTACCGCAAATGCAGGCACACTTACTTATGAAAGAGCTAACCAATTATACCACAATCAGCAGTACACAGAAGCATTGGAATTGTACAACCAAATGATAAACGAAGGTATGGTAAATGCAAGCGTATATTACAATGCAGGCAATACTTATTTTAAATTAAAAAAAATGGGTTGGGCTGTTTGGTGCTACGAAAAAGCATTGCAACTGCAGCCAAGCAATAGTTGTATCAAAGAAAATCTTTTATTAACCAGAAAAAAAATTGCTAGCCCATTCAATAGCACATCTAACAATCCAATAAGTTGGTTTAAATATATTGTCAATCTGCATTCGCAAAATAATTGGGCATTAGGTGCATTGTTATTTTTTACATTCGCAATGCTATTTGTAATCCTCAAAAAAAGACTAAAACTACATCCGTTTTTTATTGCCATTCGTAAATTGTTTTGGCTACTTTTTATCATTTATTTGATAGGTACAATCAGTAATTATGTATTCCATAAAATTTGCAAATTTGGTATCATTTTAGAAAACACCATTTTGTACAACAATCCTAAAGAAAAAGGATTACAAAAACCCACAGCCACAGAAGGTACCAAAGTGCAAATATTGCAAACGGTAAAAGGCAGTATTTTAAATGTAGGTAAATATAAAGTGAAATTACCAAGCGGAAAGGTAGTCTGGGTAGAGCAGCAATGTATGGGTACATTAGCTACGAATTAAAAAATAAAGTAATTTTTGAAAGCAACTTATTTGCAATTACTTTAGTTTCCCAAGTTGGGTAGAGCAGCAAAATTCAAGAAATAGATGATATTGATTTAGTAATAGAATTAATTGCACAACAAGGTAAAAGGTAGTTAGCTGTATAGCAAGTTATCCAAAACTTTAAACATCAAATCCCAAACCTTAAACCCTATTTGCTTATCTTTGTACACTTTATAATATTATGATGACCGCTGCCCATATACGCAAAGCATTTTTAGATTTTTTTGCAAGCAAACAACACTTAATAGTGCCTAGTGCACCTGTTGTTATAAAAAATGATCCAACCTTATTGTTTACTAATGCAGGTATGAATCAGTTTAAAGATTATTTTTTAGGGAATGGTACACCACCAGCCAATCGAATTGCCGATACACAAAAATGTTTACGCGTTAGTGGAAAGCATAACGATTTAGAGGAAGTAGGCGTAGATACTTACCATCATACACTCTTTGAAATGCTTGGCAATTGGAGCTTTGGCGATTATTTTAAAGCAGAAGCCATTGCTTGGAGTTGGGAGTTTTTAACAGAAGTATTAAAGCTAGATAAAAGCCGTTTATACGTTTCTGTGTTCGAAGGTGATGAAAAAGAAAATCTTCCAGCATCTACTATTGCATTAGCAGAATGGAAAAAATTAGTTACCGATGAAAAAATTATTTTTGGTAATAAAAAAGATAATTTTTGGGAAATGGGAGACACTGGTCCATGTGGTCCATGTAGCGAAATACATGTAGACATGCGCAGCGATAAAGAGCGCGCAGCTATTCCTGGAAGAGATTTAGTAAATGCTGATCATCCGCAAGTGATAGAAATTTGGAACAATGTATTTATGCAATACAATCGTAAAAAAGATGGTACATTGGAACCATTGCCAGCCACTCATGTAGATACAGGTATGGGATTCGAAAGATTGGTACGTGTGGTGCAAGGCAAAACTAGTAATTACGATACAGATGTATTTAGCGGAACCATTGCAGCAACAGAAAAATTTACAAACAAAAAATATGACTATAGTGATAGCAAAGAGGCAATCAGCTTTCGAGTAATTGCAGATCATATTCGTGCTATTAGCTTTACCATTGCCGATGGACAGTTACCAAGTAATACTGGTGCAGGCTATGTAATACGCAGAATTTTGCGCAGAGCAGTTCGTTATTTCTTTTCTTATTTAGGTTATAAAAAACCATTGTTACACGATTTAGTTCCTGTATTAGCTGCACAATTTGCAGATGTATTTCCAGAGCTAAAAGCGCAAGAAGAGTTTGTAAGGAAAGTAGTGTTTGAAGAAGAAAATAATTTTTTAAATACCTTAGAAAAAGGCTTGCGCAAAATGGATGATATTATAGCAAGCAAGCAAAAAAATATCAACGGAGAAAGTGCATTTGAGTTGTATGACACATATGGTTTTCCATTAGATCTTACACAACTAATTGCTCAAGAAAATAATTTAACGGTAGATGAAGAAGGTTTTAAAGCAGAAATGCAAAAGCAAAAAAACAGAAGCAGAAACGCTACAGAATTAAATGTAGACGATTGGATAACTGTGCAAGAAACAGATGTGCAAAGCAGCTTTATTGGTTATACAGAAAAAGAGTGTACAACTAATATTATTAAATATCGCAAAATAAAATCTAAAGGCAAAGAGCAATACCAAATAGTGCTACAACAAACACCTTTTTATGCGGAAAGTGGTGGACAAATAGGTGATACTGGTATTTTAGAATTTGCAAATGGCATCATAGAAATTGTAGATACTAAAAAAGAAAATGATTTATTTATTCATTTTGCTGATGCTATTTTAGATAATGTAAGTGGCGAGCTTGTAGCTAAAATAGATCAAAGCCGCCGTCGCAAAATTATGCGTCATCACACCGTTACGCATTTATTACAAGCAGCATTGCAGCAAGTATTGGGCAAGCATATTGCACAAAAAGGTAGTTTGAATTCAAGCGATTATATGCGCTTTGATTTCAGCCATTTTGCAAAGGTTACAGACGAAGAAATTGCAATGGTAGAAAAAATTGTCAATCAAAAAATTAGACAAAACATATCTGTTGTAACTAAAGAAATGAGTAAAGACGAAGCAATGGCTTTAGGAGCAATGGCTTTGTTTGGCGAAAAATATGGCGATAAAGTTCGCGTAGTAATTATTGACCCGAAATTTTCGATAGAGCTTTGTGGCGGAACACATGTAGGCTCTACTGGAGAATTGGGTATCTTTAAAATTACTAGCGAAGGCGCTGTAGCGGCAGGTGTGCGCAGGATAGAGGCAATGGCAGGATGCAAAGCCGAAGCATTTATAAATGCGCAATTGAAGCAATTAAATGCTATTAAAACACAATTTAAAAACCCAAAAGATTTAGTGGGTGCTGTGCAACAATTGCAAGACGAAAAAAATGCATTGCAAAAAAGTATGGAACGCATGGAAGCAAAAATGCTAGTTGGAATCCGCAACGAGTTGATGCAACAAGTGGAGTTCGTCAATGGGGTAAACGTTATTTCTGCAATTGTAGAAGTAAGTAGCCCAGAAGCATTGCGCAAACTTACAATGGATTTTAAAAACGAGTTGAAAGATTATTTAATAATACTAGCTACAAATATTGGCGGTAAGCCAAGTGTAGCAGTAATGCTAGATGATAAAATTGCTACAGATAAAAATATAGATGCACAAGGAATTATTAAAAACCACATCAGCGGCATCATACAAGGTGGTGGCGGCGGACAAAAATTATTTGCGCAAGCTGGTGGGCAAGATGCAAGTAATTTAGAGAAAGTTGTAGCTGTGGCTAAGGGGTTGGTGTAGGAATTTACCGCAGACTTAAGTGGATAAAATTCGCAGATAGACGCAGATTTTTATTATTCTAATTATTTCATCTTTTACTTGTGAAATGAATAATTTCAAATTGGTATACTTGTGAATTTTAATTGTAGCAATATTTCCAAGTCTATAATTAGGAAAGTAAATAATTTATAATAGCCATTTTAATTACACTGTAAAAATCCCTGCAAATCTGCGGTTCTAATCCTCTCAAATCCGCAGGAAAACCTACTCGCGCAATTTTTACCTACCTTTACACCCCATGCTTATTTTATTCATCATCGGATACTTAGCCATAGCCTTAGAGCATTATATTGGCATCAACAAAGCTGCAGTTGCTTTGCTGATGGGAGTGCTATGTTGGGTAGTGTTGGTTTTTTCCAATCATCGTATTGTAATACAAGATGCGCTCAGCCATCATGTAGCACAAAGTAGCGAAATTTTGTTTTTTTTTATTAGGTGCAATGACCATTGTAGAGTTGGTAGATGCACATAATGGTTTTGATATTATTACCGACAAAATAAAAATTACTACTACTGTAAAGCTACTTTGGCTAATAGCTGCATTAGCATTTTTCTTATCGGCTGTTTTAGATAATTTAACCACTACTATAGTAATGATCAGTGTTGTGAGAAAATTAGTAGCACAAACCAAATTGCGATTGTACTTTGCAGGCATCATTGTTATAGCTGCCAATGCCGGTGGTGCATGGAGCCCAATAGGCGATGTAACAACTACTATGCTTTGGATTGGTGGACAAATTACCGAATTGAAAATAATTAAAAGTGTTTTTATTCCTTCTCTAGTATCTGTTATAGTGCCATTGTTGTTTAGTAGTTTTATTCTAAAAGAAAAAGTAGAAGTACCACTTCGTCAATCCTCAGAGGGTGAATTTATTTTACCAAGAGCACAACAAATTTTGGTATTAACTACGGGCATTTGTACATTGTTATTTGTGCCTGTTTTTAAAATTGTAACACAATTGCCACCTTTTTTAGGCATATTATTTGGCTTAGGTATTCTGTGGATACTTACAGAAATTTTGCATGGCAAAAAAGAAGAACAAGATAGACAAAGTGTAAGCGTACTTACTGCTTTGCAAAAAATAGACACACCTAGTATTTTATTTTTCTTTGGCATTTTATTAAGCATTGGTGCATTAGAAAGTGTAGGATGGCTTACTACTTTAGCACAACAATTATCTGCAATTATTCCAAACCAAAATTGGGCAGTATTTACATTAGGTTTATTATCTAGCATAATAGATAATGTACCATTGGTAGCAGCTACACAAGGCATGTACCCATTGATGCAAATACCCATAGACGCAAATTTTTGGCACTACTTGGCATACTGCACAGGCACTGGTGGTAGCATTTTAATTATTGGTAGCGCAGCAGGTGTTGCAGCTATGGGAATGGAAAAAATAGATTTTTTTCAATATAGCAAACAAATTGGAATTTTAGCATTGCTTGGCTATATTGCAGGTGCAATTGTATTTATTTGCATCAACTAATATTTAATATTACTATTCTGCAGCATTAACTGTAAACATCAATTACAAAAATAGCCACCAACATTATGTTTATTTCTAAACTACCAAATACAGGCACAAATATATTTTCTACAATGAGTGCTTTGGCGCTGCAGCATAATGCCATCAATTTAGGGCAAGGCTTTGCAGATTATCCAATGAATCAGTCGCTTTGCAATTTAGTGCAGAAGCACATGCTGTTAGATAAAAATCAGTATGCACCAATGGCTGGTGTGCCAGAGTTGCGCCAAGCTATTTGTAACAAAACAACAAGGCTTTACAATAAATCATTTGACATAGACCACGAAATAACGATTACACCCGGCGGCACTTATGCTATCTACACAGCACTTACAGCTATTATGCAACCTGGCGACGAAGTAATAATTCTGGAGCCGGCTTACGATTCGTATTTGGCTAATATAGAAATGAATGGAGGAGTAGCAGTATTGGTGCCATTAAACAATCCCGACTTTAGTGTAGATTGGCAAAAGGTAAAAAACGCAGTTACTGCTAAAACCAAAGCAATTATTGTAAATACACCGCATAATCCTGGCTCCTATATTTTTTCGCCTCATGATTGGCAAAGCCTTACAGAAATTGTAAGCAATACTAGTATTTATATTATTAGCGATGAAGTGTATGAACATATTGTGCTAGATGGCGCTCAGCACGAAAGCATTTTGCGTTATCCTTCGTTGTGGGATAGATGCTTTGCGGTGTTTAGTTTTGGAAAGGTGTTTCATAATACTGGTTGGAAGCTTGGTTATTGTATAGCTCCAAAACAACTAATGAATGAATACAAAAAAATCCATCAATTTATTGCATTTACTTGTAATACGCCTATGCAATATGCCATTGCAGAGTTTTTACAGAACGAAAATGAATATTTGCAATTGCCTGCATTTTTTCAGCACAAAAGAGATCTTTTTTTAAATGCCATGCAGGATTCTGGGTTTACACTGTATCAAAAAGCAGCAGGTAGTTTTTTTCAAACTATGGGATATCAAGCTATTTCGGATAGGAAAGATACAGATTTCACCATTTGGTTAGCCCAAGAATTTAAAGTAGCCACCATTCCTGTTAGTGCATTTTATAAAAACGGAAGCAACGAAAAATTAGTGAGGTTCTGCTTTGCCAAAAAAGACGAAACTTTATTGGCAGCGGCAGAAAGGTTGAGAAAAATATAATCTGTAGTTTTTTTATTTACCAAACAAATGCTTCTTCTACCCACTTCTCCATTTTTTCAATTAATTTATAAGTAGCTGGGCATTTATCCAAGTTTTGTTCATACACGTGGTTGTACAAGTCAAATTGTTTTTTGGTATGATGCGGAAAACCGGAACAATCTAATGGTCGCACTTCGTAAATATCGCATTTGTTATCTTTTAAGTTTAGCCATTGGCAAGGCGTATTTTGGTTTACGATATCGCCATTGTCAGTATCTATCATTAAGTAATTATCAAATAATTCTTTTTTACTGATGCCTAAATGTGCAGAAATACGCTTTAAATCTGCTGGAGTATAAGTTGGCGTCATGGTTTTACAGCAATTAGCACACGCTAAGCAATCTACCTCTTGCCAAACTTCTTTATCCAACTTCAATTGCTTTGGCAGCATGTTTGGAATAAATTTTTTATTGAATTTTCTTAAAAATTTCTTTAATCTAGGTTGATTTCTTTTGGCCCTAGCTCTAAAAGCAGATAAATTGTACATGATTGGCGCAAGTTAATAAATTCAGGTGTTATTTTTTTGAATTACAATAAAAGCAGTTTTTTTATTCATATACTTTAATTGGCATCAAAGGTAATACTGTATTCAGTTACAGCGATTTTGAGCATTAATTTTGTCCATTACCCCTAATTATTTAAAAAATCAACATGAGGCATAAATGTTAGATGTTTCAATCCCAATGCCTCCGGAAGGGTCAATAACACTGAGTTTTAATGAGATTCCTATTATATTTCCATACCAACAGTAACTGCTTGGATTATTGCAGTGTA
This sequence comes from uncultured bacterium, assembly GCA_903921675.1. Taxonomy (GTDB): domain Bacteria; phylum Bacteroidota; class Bacteroidia; order Chitinophagales; family Chitinophagaceae; genus CAIXQW01. Next base: position 7,554 of record CAIXQW010000098.1, read on the forward strand.
ATATCCTGTGATTTTTAGAATTCAAATTTACCCTAAATAGTTAATTGCAAATAATAAAAATAAATTATGTAATAGATCTGAACATACTTTTTCAATTCACCAATAAATTTACAACATTCATCGTATTATAATAAATAAGGCTGAAATGTGAAATATTTTGTAAAATTTACTTAATTTTAAACCTTATACCTACTTAGTAAGCAAAAACAATTAAAAAAATCTAAAATGAGGAGAATAATACTTTCAATTATCGCAGTAATTTCAGTGTGTGGAACATTGTATGCTCAGCAATACGGTTCTCAAGTTGTGAATGCTGGAATAGATCAGTATGTATGTGCATTGGGTAATTCCTTAACA
>CAIXQW010000099.1 GCA_903921675.1 uncultured bacterium
AAAAAATATAATATTTATTTCTGGTAGTATAGATAATAGAAAGTTACAAGAATCCTAAACATATTTAATTAAAACAATGCAAAAATTTCTAAACAATCTTTACGCAAAACATATAATCTATTTCTTTCAATTCTTGCATTTAAAATATTTTCCGGGTTATACAATTGTAGTTTTTGTTCCTGAATAGTTTTGGTGTTGTAGCTGATTACTTCTCCGTTTTTATAAAAAATCAATTGCTCATTTACATATTGCATTTCTTTTGGAAAAAAATGATAGGTGCTAATATAGGTGCCAAACTGATCAAATTTCAAAATGCCTAAAGTGGTATCTACTACAAATAAAGTTCGCTCTTGTTCTGTAATATATACTGGCTGTACATTGGTTTGCAACAACTGCAATAAATTAAAAGAAGCTGTAGTTGTTTTGCTATCATCATCTATTTTAATTAATTCCGAATTGATGGTATTAAAGGCCCAAGTTAAACCATCTGCGCTATATGCAATGGCAGGGCAATCGTATATTTTTAACTGTTTTAAATCGATGCTATTTTTTGCACTTAGCATTCTATCCAAAAAATAAAGTTGTGGTACGCCTGCACAAAATACAAGCAAACGCATTGGGTTGGTAGCATCTATTTGGGTTACATCTCCTTTTCTTATTACACTAAAAAATCCAGTGCTATCGCCATTTAAATCGTATCTGTAAATAGTATGATTGGTTTTAGCACAATACACACTACCAGCCTTATCTGTAGTCATAATAGTAGCCCGCATAGGAATGCGCTGAATAAGTTTTAAACTATCTGCTGCAAATAGGTTTGTGGCTATACATAAAAAAAATATGTTTATAAATATCTTCATTGTTTTGCATTGTAAATGTAAGATGATAACGCAATTGCCAAGGATATATTTGTAAGTCGTTATGTTAATGAGTTATTTGCTAATTATCCCATTTCCCAATTCCAAGATTGCATTCTGTAAATTATTATTCTTTGTAACGTTTATGGTTTTCCAATTGCCTTCATCTATAGCTTTAATTGCAACTTCCAAATTAAATAATTGTTGCTGACAACTGTAATGCATTTGTTTTTCTTGCATCAATTTTCCAAGATATTCTTGCTCGCTTTGGCCTGGTGTAGGTATCAATATTGCAGTTCTTTTTATTACAGCAAAATCCATCAAACTGCTATATCCACTGCGAGTAATAATATACTGATGCGTTGCTAAAAGCCGCTCCATTTGTATAGCATCGGCAACAGGCATGCATTGTATATTCTCTGTATGGTGCAGCAGGCTCCCTGATTTGGCGCCAATAATTGTACAAGTGTAATTTGCATTGCTTACTTGTTGTATAATCATTTTCATCAACATGCTTCTTTGTGGCTCAGGCCCACTAAGTATACATAAAATTGATTTCCTTTTCACACCATCAAATGCAATGGGTTGTTTAAATCTGCTTAAAAATCCAATGCGTTGTATTGGCGTTTTAATCTGCCATTTAGTACTACTTAATTCGCCACTTATACTTTCTGTATTATTACAATCTGGTACCCAGCAGGTATTATATTTTTTTATAAAAAAATGATTCATGCTAAAAACTAACGTTGACAAAAATGGCGTTTTTATAAATAGCTGATGAGTAATAAAAACACATGGTATTTTGCTACTATACAGTCCAAATCTATTGTCGCTTATTACAGCATCTATTTTGTAATTGGTTATAATATTTTGAAGTGCTTTATGTTCTGCATATATTCTGTAAATTATTTTAGGAATTTGCAAAATCATTTTCCAAATAAGACCTGCTGAGCTTGCTGCGTATTGCACATCATAGCCCGCTAAGCGAATATATTCTACTTGGGTTATTTCTTTAGATAAATAAGCTTGTTGTGTTGCATTGCATGCTACTAAAACCGAAAAGCTATTGTTTTGTAGCGTTTTAATGATAGGAATACATCTGCTAGTATGCCCAAGCCCCCAATCTAGTGGAGATACTAATATGCGATGTGCCAATGGTAATTCAATTTTTTTTATATTTACAAAGGTAAAACAATCCAAATGGATGAAAGTATTACTTTTACAAAAATAAAATTAGTTTTCATAAACCAACAATGAGTAAAAAAAATACAATAATTATTGCCTTATTAGGTTTGATGGCATTGCCTGTATTCATGGAAAGTTGTGCTTCCAAAAAATGTGGCTGTTTGAATAATTTAAATTATGTATCTCCTCGTAAAAAAAGATAAGCATGCAGCAAGAATTTCATTTGGTATCTTATGTAGCTACTAAAAATAGCAGTGTACAAGAGTTGCAGCATATTGTAGCCATGTTTGCTCATTTAGAAATTACTTGTGCAGAAGCAAAAGTTAGTGAATATTTAAATATTAATAATTACGCTAAAAAAAGAAGTGTTGTAAGATGTAGAGCAATTTTAAGAGGCAATAGTAGAAAACCATTTGAGTTTTCTTACTGTTTAAATTAAAGCAATTTTTTTCAACATTTTATGTATACTGTTATTTTGTGCAAAAGCAAACCATCATTCATCCATTTATACTAATTATATTTGCAAAATGATTTTTCCATCACATTTGATAGAAGATGCAATCAACGAATTTGCAAAATTGCCTGGTGTAGGTAAAAAATCGGCGCTACGCCATGTATTGTATTTACTAAAAAAAGATGCTAGCGAAGTACAAAAATTTACAACTGCCATCCAAAGAATGCGCAATGAAATTAAGTTTTGTATAAAATGCAATAATGTAAGCGATAGTGACTTTTGCAATATATGCGCAGGTGGTTCTCGCAAGCAAGATACAATTTGTGTAGTAGAAAATATTAGAGATTTAATAGCAATAGAAAACACCCAACATTTTAATGGTTTATACCATGTACTTGGTGGATTAATTTCTCCTTTAGATGGCATTGGTCCAGATCAATTATTTATAGAAAGTTTAATAAATAGGGTAAACGAAGGTACTGTTTCCGAAATTATTATGGCTTTAAGCGCTAATATAGAAGGGGATACAACGAGTTATTTTATTCAAAAAAAATTGGCTAGTTACAACATCACTGTATCTACAATTTCTCGCGGAGTAGCCTATGGTGGCGAATTAGAATTTACTGACGAAATGACTTTGGCACGCAGCATCCAAAACAGATTGCCAATGAATAGTATTACGAATTAGTATTTTCCTGCATTCTTTAATACTTTTACACTACTTGTAATTTATACATAATACAATTGTACAATTAGCGTTTTCGTGCATTTTTTATTATTTTTACACTTCTTCTAATTTACACGTAAAGCAGTTGTGCAATTCAACACATGCTTTTCTGCATTCGTTTATAATATAGCAAACAAAATATATTTATTATGAAAAAAGTTACATTACTATTATTACCAATTTTATTATTGTTTAGCAAAAATGTGTCGGCTCAAACTTATTCGTTAGGCGATATTAATGCCAATGCATTTATCACAGCAAACCATGATTCTACGCAATGCGCTACGATGGCTAATGAAATGTACTTTATTACCATTTCCAATTCGTTTTTAGGAGATTCAGTTGTAATGAAAGATCAAAATAGTGGACAAATAATGGCTTGGGCTATTAATAGCACAGGTGCAAATCCATGGATTACCACATTAAACCCAATGTCTATTATACCTTTTTTTCCAGATGATCAACTATATAATAATGTCGCATTTTTTGGAGGTATGCCAATGAAAATTATTTCTGGGCCTGATACAATACTTAATGTAAGTAGCAATTTTATTTTTACGGTTCCTAATCCATGTTTGTATGATACTGTTTCTGGTAAAATATATATAGACCATAATAACGACTGCTCTTTTAATGGAACGGATGTACCTTTAAATGCAGTGCCTGCACAAAGTACAGTAGCGCTAAGTACTGGTGGATACACTACTAATAACTATGCTAACGTATTGGGCAACTATACTGCTAAGTTACAGAAGTCGTGGATGACTAGTTATACGGTTTCTATTCCATCTCCGTATCAATTTATTTTTCCTGCTACTAGTTGCTCGCCATTTTCCTACACTTCAAGCACCTTGCCACAAAGCAATTACGATTTTTCTTTGCAATGCACTAGTAATGTAGATGTACAAGCAAGTGCTGGCCACCCTTCCAATGCAAGACCCCTTCAAGCGTTTTTCATTCATCCGTATGTAAGCAATACAGGTTGCGATACTGTAAGTGGTATTTTAACTTTGATAAAAGATGCTAAAGTAACTTATAATGCAAGCATGAGTGCAAACCCTGCTACTTATGTAAATGGAGATACCTTGCGTTGGACTTATACTCAATTAACTAATGTAAGCAATGGTGCATATTGGAATAGTTTCTTTGCAGGGGTGCACTTAACGCCTATTAGCACTGCAAATATTGGCGATACACTTTGCTTTTCTATCAGTACTACAGTAGCTGGTGCAGATGTAAATGTAGCTAACAATCAATATTCATTCTGTATTCCTATCATCAATTCTTACGACCCAAATATCAAGGAAGTTTCTCCTAAAGGTATTGGCGCTGCTGGCGATATTCCACCTACCACTAGTAATTTAAATTACACAATTCACTTTCAAAATACTGGTACAGCACCAGCTTATAATGTTTATGTAATAGATACTTTAGATGCAGATGTAGACGCTAGTTCTTTAAAAATTGAAGGAGCTTCTCACAATATGACTCCAAGTTGGTTAACGCCTAATGTTGTTAAATTTTATTTTTACAATATCAATCTGCCTGATAGTGTAAGCAACGAACCCAAGAGTCATGGTCAATTGAGTTATAATATTAAATTGAAATCTGGATTGCCACTGGGTGCACAAATTAAAAATACTGCACATATTTATTTTGATAACAACCCTGCAATTGTTACCAATACTACTTTCAATACAATTGTAAACCCTACTATAATTACTAATACAGATAAAAATATACCTTTTGCTATGTATCCAAATCCTGCAAATGATTATTTACATATTGCATTTGCAAATAATAATGTGCATGAAATAAGCATTTTTGCTACTAATTCTCAATTGATTTTGCATCAGCAATTATCTATGCCAAATAGCAAAATTGATATTTCTAAACTACAAGCCGGGATTTATTTTATACAAATAAAAGAAGGTGCCAATGTAGTAATGAAGAAATTTGTGAAAGAGTAGGATGTATAAAAAAATTTAAAAAGCCTAAGTGTAATTTATTATACTTAGGCTTTCTTATTTTTATAGGATTATTACATAGCAGTTTTGTTGATTACCTACCAAAAAATCATATACAGTATTCTACATTTCCCTTATATTTGCATCACAAAAGGCAGATTTGTTTATTGTTCAGCCGTATTCAACAGAACTAATAAACGTATTCATTACTTCGTTTAGAGGTATTCCAATCGTTTTATTAGTAATTGTTGATGCGTTGATTTTTTGCAACTCTAAAAAACTTTTGTGCTATATGCAATGAGTTTATTTACTGATTTACAAAACAGAATTTTAGTGATAGATGGTGCAATGGGCACTATGATTCAACGCCACAAATTGCAAGAAACAGATTATCGTGGTGAGCAATTTAAAGATTGGCATTTAGATATTAAAGGTAATAATGATATTTTATGCATTACACAGCCACGTATTATTATTGGTATACATAAAGAATATTTAGAAGCAGGTGCAGATATTTTAGAAACAAATACATTTAGTGCGCAACGCATTTCTATGGCAGATTATCAGATGGAAAGCTATAGTTACGATATCAATGTAGCTGCTGCTAAATGTGCAAGAATAGCAGTGCAAGAGTTTATGCAAGAGCACCCCAATAGCACCCCTAAATATGTGGCAGGTGCAATTGGTCCTATGAATAAAACATTGTCATTAAGCCCAGATGTAAATAATCCTGGTTTTAGAGGAATGACTTTTGATGAAGCTATGGAAGCATACTATGAACAAGTAAAAGGATTGGTAGATGGTGGTGTAGATATTATTTTGATAGAAACTATTTTTGATACACTAAATGCTAAAGCCGCCATTTTTGCAACAAAGAAATATTTTGCAGACCAAGGTATAGCAGAACTTCCAATCATGATTAGCGGTACCATCACAGATGCTAGTGGTCGCACATTAAGTGGACAAACTTTAGAAGCTTTTTATACTAGTATTGTACATGCAAATCCAATTAGTGTAGGCCTTAATTGTGCTTTAGGTGCGCAAGAAATGCGGCCACATATAGAAGAGTTGAGTACATTGGCTGATTGTGCGGTAAGTGCTTACCCAAATGCAGGATTACCAAATGCAATGGGAGAGTACGATGAACATCCGCAACATACTGGTGGTTTTATAGAAGATTGGGCAAAAGAAGGTTGGGTAAATATCGTAGGTGGATGTTGTGGTACTACTCCACCCCATATCAAAGCAATTGCAGAAAAAGTGAAGGGATTGCAACCAAGAGTTTTTGAACCACGAAGTCTATAAGCCACAAAGAAGCATTAAGAAATAAATAAAATGGAATAAAAATTCATGCCTTCGTGGTTCAAAATAAAATATTAATTATGACAACATACACTCGTTACGCAGGCCTAGAGCCATTCATCATCAGACCAGAAACCAACTTTGTAAACATTGGAGAAAGAACAAATGTAACTGGGAGTAAAAAATTTGCACGCCTGATTCGCGAAAATAAATACGAAGAGGCATTAAGTGTTGCGCGCCAACAAGTAGAAAATGGAGCGCAAATTATAGATGTAAATATGGATGATGCATTGCTAGATGGTGTGCAAGCAATGACAATATTTATGAATCTTGTGCAAAGCGAGCCAGATATTGCGAGAGTACCTATTATGCTAGATAGTAGCAAGTTTGAAATTATAGAAGCTGGCTTGAAATGTGTACAAGGCAAGTGCATCGTAAATAGCATTAGTATGAAAGAAGGCGAAGCAAAATTTATACAGCAAGCAAAAATATGTAAGATGTATGGTGCCAGTGTGGTAGTAATGGCATTTGACGAAGTAGGCCAAGCAGATACCAAGCAACGCAAAGTAGAAATATGCCACAGAGCTTATAAAATATTAACGGAGCAGGTAGGTTATGCACCACAAGATATTATTTTTGATCCAAATATTTTTGCTGTTGCTACAGGGCTAGAGGAGCATAATAATTATGCTGTAGATTTTATTGAAGCCACGAAAGAAATCAAACAATTAATGCCATTGGTAAAAGTTAGTGGAGGCGTTAGTAATTTATCATTTAGTTTTAGAGGCAATGATCATGTGCGCGAAGCGATGCATAGTGTGTTTTTATATTATGCAATACAAGCAGGAATGGATATGGGCATTGTAAATGCAGGGCAATTAGTTGTATATGATACTATAGAGCCCCAATTAAAAGAATTATGTGAAAATGTAATTCTTAATAAAACCAATGATGACAACAGTGCTACCGAAAAACTAATTCAATTTGCGGCTACTGTAAAAGGAAAAGAGAAAGAAGACGCAGTAGATGCAGCATGGCGAAGCGAGCCTGTTGATAAAAGATTGGCGCATGCGTTGGTAAATGGCATTACAGATTTTATAGAAGCAGATACAGAAGAGGCTAGACAAAAATATCCAAAGCCATTAGATGTAATAGAAGGACCATTAATGGATGGAATGAACATAGTAGGTGATTTATTTGGAAGTGGAAAAATGTTTCTGCCACAAGTTGTAAAAAGTGCTAGGGTAATGAAAAAAAGTGTAGCGGTTTTAACTCCTTTTATAGAGTTAGAAAAAGAAGAAAGAGCAAAAGCACATTTAGCCGCAGGTACAACAAATGAAGAATCTGCTGGTGCGGGTCGCATATTGCTTGCTACCGTAAAAGGTGATGTGCATGATATTGGTAAAAATATTGTTGGTGTGGTACTTGGCTGTAATGGTTACGAAATAAAAGATATTGGTGTAATGGTACCTACCGATAAAATTTTGGATGAAGCAGAAAAATTTGGTGCAGATATTATTGGACTAAGTGGATTAATTACACCAAGCTTAGACGAAATGGTACACATTGCTCACGAAATGAAACGTAGAGGCATGAAGCAACCATTGTTGATAGGTGGAGCCACAACAAGTAGAATGCATACTGCTGTAAAAATTCAACCACAATATGACAATGGTGTGGTGCATGTATTAGATGCTAGCCGAAGTGTTACTGTAGCAGGGCAATTATTAAATGCAGAAACTAAGCCTGTTTTCTTAAATGAAATTACAGCTGAATATAAAAAACTACAAGAGCAATTTGCAACTAAAAAAGTAGCTAAAGATTTTTTACCATTTGCAGAAGCACAAAAAAATAATTTTGTCATCCAACAAGAACAAGTATGTAACGCACCTAGTTTTACAGGCAAAAAAATATTTGAATCAGAAAGTATTACAACGCTTAGAAAGTATATTGACTGGAAACCATTTTTTATTGCTTGGGAAATGCATGGGCAATTTCCAGCAATACTTACAGACAATGTAATTGGCGAAGCTGCTACAAAATTATTTATCGATGCAAATAATTTATTAGATAAAATAATTGCGGAAAATTGGCTAACAGCAAGAGGTGTTATAGGATTTTGGGAAGCAAAGAAATCTGCACCAGACACAATAGAATTACATACAGAAAATATAAAATTGGAATTTCTTAGGCAGCAAAGTAAAAAAGCAGAAGGACAAAGCAATACGAGCTTAGCAGATTTTATTAGTGCAGAAAAGCAAGATTATATTGGCGCATTCAGCGTAACTATTCAAGGTGCAGAAAAATACATTGCACAATTTAATGCCGACCATGATGATTATAATAAAATTATTTTACAAGCCTTATGCGATAGATTAGTAGAGGCATATGCAGAATATTTACATGAAGAAGTTCGTAAAAATTATTGGGGATTTGCACCTGCAGAACAATTAAGCAACGAAGAATTAATTGCCGAAAAATACCAAGGAATCAGACCTGCGCCTGGCTATCCTGCTTGCCCAGATCATACTGAAAAATATAAATTATTTGATTTACTTGGTGGTGAATCAACTACGCAAATTCAACTAACAGAAAGCCTAGCGATGAACCCAGCACCAAGTGTTTGTGGTTGGTATTTTAGTCATCCACAAAGCAAATATTTTGGAATTGGTAAAATAGACGAAGATCAATTACGCGACTATACTACACGAAAAGAAATGGCAAGCGATGCACTGCGCAAATGGTTGAGGCCTGTAATGGAATAGTAAATTTGTTTTTAACCTAGCACCAATCTACCATCTTCGTAAATAGGCAATACGTTGTGTGCATCTATTTTGCAACAATATTCCATATCACTTTGTAAGCCATAGGCACTAAGCCGCAAGAAGTGTGCGCTATCTTGTATAAAGCCATATATATCTTTTTTTGCTTCGCGAAATAAATGTTTGCCTGCTCTAGCACTGTCGCAATTGATATCAAATTGGTGGCCAATTGTATCTATTACTGCTCCTGCAAATAAATGATCTTCTAAGTTGTACCTATCTTTCCAACTTGCGCAGGCTAGTAAAACATCTGCATTTTGTGCTACTAAATATTCGCATACCGCGCTTAGGTTTAAAAAACTTCCAATGATAATTTGCTTACAATCTTTTGTTTGATGCAATAACCTTGTGCCATTGGTGGTTGTTAATAGTAATGTTTTTCCTTCTATAAATGCTCTCGGATATTCTGTTGGCGAATTACCAAATTGCAAACCTGGAGCTACTTTGCCATCACGCTCTCCTGCGGTAATACTGTTAGGCGTTTGTAGGCCAGCATCAATACATTTTTGCACATCATCCATTGGTATAATTTCCTTGGCTCCATTATGCAATGCAGCAGCCATGGTACTTGTGGCTCTAAATATATCTATTACTACCACAATGCTATTGCTAAAATCATATAAATGCAATAAGGCTGGGCTAAGGCAAACTTCTATTTTTGGCATGGCACAAAAGTAAATTTATTTTGGGCAAATAAAAAATGCTCTTGATTACCAAGAGCATTTTTTTAATTATTAAAAATTGTCAATTATTTTTTAGCATGAATATCTAAACTTATTCCTACTTCTGGAGAAATAAATTTGTCTTTCAAACTTTTATCGTTGCCATAGCTCATGCCCCATTTGGTTCTGTCTATTTTAAATGTAGCAGTAGCAGTTACTTCTGCATCTGTTACAGTTACTTTTGCAGGGAAGGTAACATTAGTAGTACTATCTTTTAAAGTAAGATTACCGCTAATTTGATGCGTAGCAGTGCTATCGCCTTGTAAAGCTTCGCATTTAGTTACTTCAAATTTTGATAATGGATATTTAGCAGCATCAAAAAAATCTGGACTTAATAAATGACCTACTAAATCTTTTTTCTTAGCATCTTTAATATCAGAGTTATCTAAACTGCCAATATTAATTTCAAAATTACCTGCAGTAATATTTCCATCGGCAACACTTAATGAACCACTATTGATTTTAAAAGTGCCATCATGTTTGTGGCCAACACCAAAACCTTCCCAGCCTACATGGCTAGTAGCAGTGTCTACTGCAAAACTGTTAGAACCTTCTGTAGCTGTTGCTGCTTCTTGTTTTGTAGCTGTTTGGCTTTCTGCACCTTTTGGAGAATCTGAGCAGCTTGCTAATAAAGCAATACCTAAAATTGGGATGAATATTCTTTTCATATTTTTATTTTTTATTATTTGATTGCAAATTTATATTTTAATTGATGGAATTGTCTTATCCTACATTAATATTTTGTGTACCTTAAAATTCAAATATAAAACCAATAGTAGGTGTAGGAATAGCACTTCTACTAATTTCTACTATAGGTATTCCATTGCTGCCTTGTTGGTTTAATGCCTGTCCATCTGTGGTTTCAAAATCTGTATTGGCAGCATTTCTTTTAAATACAAAATTTGGAATGCTTTCGTTTTTAGTAACTAATGCATTTTGTAAATCTAAGAATAAATCCAAACTAGTTTTTTTGAAATTATATTTTTTATCTATTCTAAAATCAAACTGATAAAATGGAGCAAGGCGCAAAGAATTAAGTAGTTGATAATTTAAAACTCCTTTGCCATTTAATACAAATTGGCTACGGCTAGCTGCAGTATCATAAGGCGTGTAAGGGCTGCCACCAGTTACTCTTAGCTTAGCACCAAACTCCCAATTGCGTTTAAACTTTTTACCAAATATACCACTAAACAAATGGCGATTATCCCATGCACTCGGATACATTTTTCCATCAGCACCACTAAAATTACTTCTTACAAAAGTATAGCTAGCTGTTGCAAAAATAGTTTTGGTTAGTTTTTGTTGTACAAATAATTCAAAACCATAAGCATTACCCTTACCAATACTGGATACTGCTTCATTACCAATTGCTAAAAAATCTGTTCCTAAATTAGCTAAGGAAATACCACTTGCATTGCTTACTAAATAGTTGCTGTATTGCTTGTAAAACCCTTCTGCTGTAATTCGCAAATCGCTTTTAGGAAGATACTCTACACCTGCTACAAAATGTGTGCTTCTTGTGTAATCTAGGTTTTTATTTACAAAAGTATTTGCTGCATTTTGATAGCCTAAGGCTGTGTAAATTGGTAGCTTGTAATAGGTGCCCACGCTAGTGCTCACTTGCCACTTAGGCGCTATCGCATAGCTTAATGCAACTCTTGGGCTAATTGTATTTAATGGATTCATGCCATTGCTGGTGTATGTATTCATATCGGTACGCAAGCCAAAACTTGCACCCAATTTTTCGTTGAAAAACTTTTTGCTAATTTGCCCAAACACACCAAATTTAAAAAACTGAATAGCAGTAGAATAATAATTATTGATGCGTATAGCAGTGTCATGTGGCGTACCACCTGTGGTATCTGTAACAAGTAAACTAAATTTATTGAATATATCATTATTAAATTTTACATACTGCGCACTAGCTCCTGCGCTCCACTTCCAACCGTTACTATATTTATTATAATCAAAGCGCAGTTTGTTTTCTATTTCTTGGCTACGCAATTTTAAATTTCTATAAGCTTCATTACCTTGCTGTTTATTCTCAAATTGGTCTATACTATTATCAAACATATTTCTGCTCAATGCAAAATTGTAATAACCATCTTTAATTAAATGTTTTAGTGCAACACCAGTTGTGTAATTCCATTGATTGATATATGGCACACTGCGCTGTATATATTCGTTTTCTGGAGTAGATTTTTTAGTAGTTGCTGTAGTAAATTTATCTATAGCACCCAAACCTAAAAAAGTAAGTGTAGTTTTACTATTTAGTTTGGTTGTAGTTTTGTATTGAAAATCGTAAAAGTTTGGTCTAATTGGTAGGTCTATCAATTGAAATAAAAATTGCAAATAACTTTTCCTTGCGCTTACTAAGTAAGTAGTGTTTTTGCTTAATGGGCCTTCGAAAGTACCAGCTACTTCTGTTCCGCTAAGGCGTATATTACCATTGAATTTTTTAGGATTACCATCACGCTGTTTAAACTGAAATACACTTGCTAAAGCATTATCATATTTTGCATCAAACGCGCTAGAGCTTAATTTTACATCTTCTATAAAACTTACATTCAACATGCCAGCTGGGCCTCCTGCACTTCCTTGCGTTTGAAAATGATTTAATACTGGAATTTCTACGCCATCTAAATAAAAAACATTTTCGTTTGGAGCACCACCACGAATGATAATATCGTTGCGGAACGAAGCACTACCTGTACTACCAGCTACACCTGGTAATGCTTGTACTACTTTGCTAATATCAAAATTGCCTCCTGGATTGCTTTTAATTTCAGTAGCTGTTAGGCGTTGCACACTTAATGGTGTAGTAACATCTGATGCAACAGCACTTTGCTTGCGGCTGCCTGATACTTTTATACCATTTATTTTATTAGTTTGTTTTTCTAACTCAAAATTTACAAACTGTGTGGCACCAGAAGAAACGATAATATTAAATTGCGTTTGCGCTACAAAGCCTGTATAAACTGCACTTATATTGTATGAGCCAACTGGTATAGAAGTAATTGTAAAATTTCCATCTTTATCTGTAGTTGCAAATAAATCTGTTTTTTCAATGGCTATTCTTACCCCTTCTATGGCTGTTTGGGTATTTTTATTTTTTACATTACCCATTATGCTGCCCATTTGCGCAAAAACTTGGTAATTGACTATAATGAAAGCAAATACAGTGAAAAATTTTAACATAATTCAAAGGTAAAATTTTAATCCTTATTTTTGAAAAAAGATGGTTGATGCAATATCTAGAAATACAATTTAAAAATAAAATGTTAATAAAATACCTGTCTTTATCTATTATTTATTGATAAAAAATTACAAAACCGATTTCTAATCGCAATTCATACAAAATGTAAATACGAATGAAAATTAATTATCAATTATTGGTTATAAAGGCAACATTTTTAAGCAACTATTTCCATAACTAATGATATAGCAAGATTAGAATTTAGCCCTTGAGTAAATCTTTTATGGAAAATAAAATGTATTTATTGTCTAAAAAATTAAGGCAGGCTTCTCATTAATCTTTTTCTATCACTATTTTATTATAGTTTTCTTTAGAAACAACCATTGTTTTGGAAACAATATCATGCCAACCAAGTGTTTTATTCGTAATTAGTGCATAAATAAAGGATAATGCATTGAATGGAATATTTCTACACAATGTTCGGATAAAAATATCCAATACTTTACAATCTTTTCCATCCTTTCTAATTACTACTGTTTTTGTAACAAGTTTACCAAATGTAGATTTCCCAAAGTACTCCAATGGAAAATAATATGCAAATTGTAATAAAATAGAAATTAAAAATTGCTTTGGTAGTAATTGCAATAGTAAATCCAAATTTTGCGTTTGCATTGCATCTAACATTGCCTGAGGGTCTGACTCAAAATGCAATATTGCATTTAATGATGTTGTAATTACATTTAAAATTAAGCTGTCAAACAAAAAATTTGCAGCTCTAATACCTATTGGTGCTCCTACAATAAACGGAGGCGTATTTGTAATTAAATCTGACATATATAAAAAGGATGGCAAATGTAATACCAATTATAGGTATCAACTAATTGATTTTTTTAATAGAAAAAAATTACTATTTAATATTTTACACAAACAATTTTGTTGTAGGCAACTTTTGTTATCCAAGGTATATTAGATATTCTTTCTTGCAAGCCCACTCCTACACCTAAAAAAGAAATTACATTCAATGGTGTAAGTCGATATAATTATCTAATTAAAATTTCTTTAGCATTATAGCCTCTTATAGAAATTACTTTGGTATTGGTTATTAATTTACCTGCACATCTTACTCTATTTGATTCTAATACAAAGAATTAAAAAAACGAATTATTAAACCTGGCAGTGTAGTTACAAATATGCTTAAAATATTATAATGAATAGGTTGCCAAATCTTTCTTCATTATATAATCATTCAACCAAAATTTATCTAGTGGAATATCTACTGTTTCTATTATTTGATATTTCATTTTTTTGTAGAAATCTATAGCAGGATTATTTCTATTTACATTTAGCAACATTGTCTGGATTTTATTACTAATTAAAAACTGCTCTGTATATTGCATTAACATTTTACCTATTTGTTTGCCTTGTGCTGCGGGTAAAATATATAATTTACTTAGCTTATAAGTTCTATTGAGTTGTGAATAAGGTACAATATGTGCATAGCCTAAAACTTCATTATTTTCTTCTGCAATAAAAAAATATTGAGACGCATCTTTCAGCTGGTCTTCTATTACAGCTTTGCTATAAAAAGCATTGAGCATAAATGTAATTTGTTCTTGGCTAATGATAGTGCTATAAGTAACAGGCCAAGTAGTATTGGCAATTATAATAATTGCTTGAGCATCAGCAAGTGTTGCATGGCGAATGTGCATTTTGTAAAAATAGAAAACAATTGTTGTATAACATAACTGGTAAGCATTTTACATTTTTCAATTAATAATTAAAAAAAAATCCCAATAGAAAAACTATTAGGATTTTTAATTTTTGAAATTTTCATTTTATAGCTTACCACACATCTCTTCTGGCTTCACCCATTCATCAAATTGTTTTGGAGTTACATAACCCAACTTCACAGCCATTTCTTTTAAGGTAGTACCTTCTTTATGTGCTTTTTGTGCAATTTCTGCAGATTTATAATAACCAATTTTTGTGTTTAAAGCTGTTACTAGCATCAAGCTATTATCTACATGTTTTTTAATATTTTCTTTGATGGGCTCCAATCCTTCAGCGCATTTGTCATTGAAAGAAATACAACCATCGCCAATCAATCTTGCACTATGTAGAAAGTTGTAAATCATCATTGGTTTAAATACATTCAACTCAAAATGCCCCATGCTACCACCAACACTAATTGCTACATCATTACCCATTACTTGTGCGGCAATCATGGTTAGTGCTTCGCACTGCGTAGGGTTTACTTTACCTGGCATTATACTGCTGCCAGGTTCGTTATCTGGAATATGTATTTCTCCAATACCACTGCGAGGTCCACTACTTAGCATGCGGATATCATTTGCAATTTTCATCAAACTAACAGCTACAGTTTTCAATGCACCATGCGCTTCTACAATTGCATCGTGTGCTGCAAGACTTTCAAATTTATTTTCGGCTGTTACAAAAGGTAGCTTAGTTAGCTTGGCAATATGCTTTGCTACTTTTTCGCTATAGCCAGCAGGAGTATTAATGCCTGTACCCACAGCAGTTCCACCAAGTGCTAATTCGCTAAGATGCGCTAATGTATTTTTGATAGCTTTAATACCATGGTCTAATTGGCTTACATATCCACTAAACTCTTGCCCTACAGTAAGAGGCGTTGCATCCATAAAATGTGTACGACCAATTTTTACCACTTTCATAAATTTTTTAGATTTTTTATCTAAAGTATTTCTTAATTTAGTAATACCTGGCAATGTAGTTTCCATAATCATTTTGTAAGCTGCAATATGCATAGCTGTTGGAAATGTATCATTGCTACTTTGGCTTTTATTTACATCATCATTTGGATGTAAGAATTTTTCTTTATCCGTTAATTTACCACCTTTCAATACATGACCACGATAAGCAATTACTTCGTTGCAGTTCATATTGCTTTGGGTACCACTTCCTGTTTGCCAAACCACTAATGGAAAAGCATCTACATGTTTACCTTCTAAAATTTCATCGCATACTTTGCCAATTAATTCGCATTTTTCTTTTGGCAATACTTTGCAATCGTAATTGGTAAGTGCTGCAGCTTTTTTCAAATAAGCAAACGCCTGAATTATTTCTTTCGGCATTTTATTGATGTCTTGCGCAATTTTAAAATTGTCGATGCTGCGTTGCGTTTGTGCACCATAAATTGCTGTGGCAGGTACATGCACCTCACCCATTGTGTCTTTTTCTATACGGTATTTCATTGTGTGTAATTATTACAATAATTTAATACTGCAAAAGTCCTTCATTTGTTTGGGCTTGCAAAGTATTTACTTACTTTGTGCAAGTAATTTTTATCAAATAAAAAAGCAAAATACTATATTATTTATTTTTTTTCTTCTGCAAAGCATTGCTATTGGCTAATATGTAATGGAAATGTATAGTTGCAAAAAGAAAATCAAAAACTTAAACCAAGTAAGTTGTGCTGGCAAATTGGTGTAAATAAATCTTCTGCATATTATTGCTTACTAATTTTTTTATATATACTGCCTTGTTCCGTTTCTATTTTTAAAAAATAAATTCCGGCAGATACATCCTGCATATTTACTTGCATTACCTTTAAGTTGTTAGATATATAATTTTTCATTACAGCTCCTACTTGATTCATTATTTGCACTTTACTAAATGGTATTGTGCTTTCTATTTTCAATACTTCTGTTGCAGGATTTGGATAAACACTTATTGCATTACTTAAAACAATATTTTGAATACTAACAGCATTTTTTGTATTATCTAGATAAGGAGAATAATTATATTTGGTAGCAGTAATATAGACTGGCAAAGAAGTGTCTGTCATAGCAGGAAAAGTAAAATTAGCAACGCCACTTACAGACTTGGCAGTAGCTAAAATTTCTCCTTTGTAGTACAAGCAAATATCTGCACTATCCGTATTACAACTTAATGTATAACTAGTTGCACCAACTGGAATACCGCCACTATTGCCACATATAATAGTCCCCCAGTTTGCAGATTTAATTACCAAACTTGGGTCGCCAAATATTTCCCAAGTATCTGTCATTTGGTTACCTGCATCAGGGTCGTTTGGTATATTGTATGCATCCATCATGCTAAAAAAACCATTAATAAGCATGCCCGCAAAGCTATGTTTAATAGGGTATGGTCTTGCATCGCAAAGCACATTGTTAAACTCATCTTGGGCTTCCATTGGTTCTTTCCACCATTGGTTTACAGTGCTTGATGCATTAATAATCGTGCCTACAGGTTTTGTATTAATGGTATCTACTGCCATGGCTAAGGATTCTGCCAAGCATTTTGTGGGTGTAACAAATTCTCCTGCTTGGCAGCCAACTATTAGCATACAAGGCCAGTTACCATTTGTATTATGCATTAGTGGAATTTCATTTACTGAAAAATTAGATGTTACAATACCTCCTACACTACCATGGCCAGTATAGTTGATGATTCCAATACCACTTTTGTTGATAGAGTCAATAATATTTAGAGAGCTTGGGTTACCTGCATCATCAAGCCCACCATGCGTGCCATCATAAAATTCTAATTTTTTTTTATAAGGCCCTTGAGTAATTAAACTATCGCAAATTACTCTTTCGTGTTGCCAATCGTATTGCAAATCGTCACCTTGCGAGTTATCATTACTAGCAATGCCTGCTACAGTTTTGTACCAATCAAAATTGGTTTGTGGTGTTTTTTCGTATTGCACACTTTTTTGTACTTGCGCATTGATATCTTTTGTAATACCACCCGTAAATCTTCCAACTAATATTTCTGCATAATGGTCGCTACCCATCATATAGCCATAAGGGTTATCGCTACCTGTAGAATAAATAGTACCGCCATCCATTACCGGAATATCTGTTTCGTTGCCTACTATCAGCACATGCGTTATACCATGATCTAAATAATAATTTTTTATAAAATTAAAAACTGTTGCTTGCGTTACACCACCAGTAAGAGTATCTACATTTACAAGTGTAGTATAAATGCCTTTCATTTTTTTCCAATCTACAAAAGGTTGTATGGTAGTTAGAAATTTCTGTGGGCACATTACTAGCATTTTATCGTTTTCTAAAAAAGGAGTAGCTCTCGTTTTTTTCTCTAATTCGTAATTCAAAAAATGATTGCTATACAATTGATGAAAAGTTTCTGCAATGCTAGATGGGTTTTCTTTCCTTCTAATAATATTTTCTGTACTTGGTTTAGTATAGTTAATTTCTAGTTTTAGGTATTGATAAGCATTTAGTTGTTTTGTAAACGCATTGTATTGTACAGGTGCAATATGAAATGCTTGGCCACGATAATCGCGCAAGATATATGGCACATTTGCAGTAGCAATTGTAGCAGGAAAGTAATTATTGGTGGTGTAAGAATCCCCATATTCCAATGCAATATTTTCTGGATTTTGTATTCTGGATAATTTGCCTTTGCTAGGTTGGATTGTAATATTTTGGTAGACAGAAGTCTGTTGTTCCAGCACAGTTACTTCGGCTTCTCTGTTATCTGGTATTTTTATACTAAATGTGTATTTTGGAATATCAGCATAGCCTTTTTGCTGCCATTGTGTGCAGCCTTTAATAATCAGATTGTCTACTGCTGTATTTTCTGAAATTGCCAATGGCTCAAAAAATATTTCTACTACAGTTTTTGTATCACTACTACTAAGAATGTTTATTTTTGGCTGCGAAAAAGCCATAATACTTCCTACTCCTAGTAATAATATACTTCCTACAAAACGCTTCATTTTTTTCTAATTTATTAAACACATAAAATTAAAGAAAAAAACAATGAATTATAGCATTGTCATGTTATTTTGACAAATGGAATTAATTATTTCTGCGATTTGTAGCATTCACAAACATTATAATATAATAATGTGGCTATACTACTTATGGCAGCTAATACATCAGTGCGCGCAGCCCATTTCAATGCATCTTGTGCCATATCATGTTCTTGCGCTCTAGCTATATTTGTAGTATTCAACCATGCTAATGCTCTATTACTTGCATCATACTCTACTAGCAAAGTAACTAAGCTAAATAAAGTACTAAACGCAAACAAGGCTATACCTATAAAAAATATCATTTTGCCTACACCTCCTAATACCATCCATCCTACACCAACCATCAAAATAATATTGCCAGACTGAATTCTTAAAATTTACTTTGTTGTTTACCACTAACAGCCATTCCAATTGCTATTAAAACGATGGATAATGCATAATAAGAAATCATAATATATTTTTATTTTAATAAAA
>CAIXQW010000100.1 GCA_903921675.1 uncultured bacterium
ACCATACTTTAATAGCCCCGAGCAAATCATAATCATCTAAAGTAATAAAACACTTTAAACATTTTTCATTGGTTTCAAAATCGAATAAAGTAAAATCGTTTTGTAAAAAAAACTGAAAAGCTGGCGAGCCAAATACTTCTCCTTTCCCTCTAACAATATCTTTAGCTCGCTGTAAAATTTTTACTAGCAATTTTTCGCTACTTAAAACTGTTTTGTGCAAATAAACTTGCCAATACATCAATCTGCGTGCTATCAAAAATTTTTCTATACTGTGTATTCCTTTTTCTTCCACAGCCAACTGATTGTCATGCACTGTAAGCATTTTTATAATTCTATCATAGCCAATTACTCCTTCGCTTACTCCAGTAAAAAAACTATCTCTAGCTAAATAATCCAACCTATCTACATCCAACTGACTACTAACTAACTGATGCAAAAAAGGCTTGCAATCTTTGCCTAAAAAGATATTAATTGCAGTTTGTAATTTACCACCCAGCTCTTTATTCAATGCTTGCATAATCAGTAAAGAAATTTCTTCATGCTTTACATTTACCAGAGTTTCTTCTAACGCATGGCTGAATGGACCATGGCCTATATCGTGCAGCAGTATGGCAATTTTTGCTCCTTGCTCTTCTTGTGCAGTAATTTCATTTCCTTTTTGCTTTAATTCATCTAAAGCCAAACACATTAAATGATATGCTCCTAAACTATGCTGAAACCTAGTATGCATTGCACCGGGATAAACCAAATAAGCCATTGCCATTTGTTTGATTCTGCGGAGGCGTTGATAATAAGGATGGCTAATTACTTGCATAATTAATTCATCATTAATGGTAATAAAACTATGTACTGGGTCGTTGATTATTTTGCGCAATGGAATTTTACTTTTTACTTATTCATAATTCTTGAAATAAAATGGCACTAATTTTATAGAACTAGCATTATCATTTGAAAGAAATAGATGAAAAATTTAAACTTTTGATATTAATATTTTTTGATTTTCTTCTATAAAGTCTTCTAAACTTTCCGTATCAAAATTAATTTCATTTTCAGACTGAACGACTTTATCTAAATAATTACTAATTTCTATCAACATGCTTTCATCATCAATATTTTTTATTAATTCATATAACTTAGCTCTTAATACTTCTCTTGGCATGGCAATTAAATTGAAACCAAATATAATATCTAATATTGGTTTTTGCAATTGATATTTGCCCGAAATGCAAATAAATTGAATTCATTTTTATTGCAAAAGCATAATTTTTTGGTAAATCGACAATAAGGAACAAATATTCGCGTTAATTTGCTAAATATAAAAGATGATAAATCAAATGACAACAAATATTCTTTGGATAGACGATGAAATAGATAGCTTAAAAGCTCAATTTTTGTTTTTAGAAGGCAAAGGCTACACTGTAGCCACAGCTAGTAATGGTTATGACGGCTTAGAATACATAAAAAATAACCATGTAGATGTTGTGTTATTAGACGAAAGCATGCCTGGCATGACAGGCTTAGAAACATTAATTGAAATAAAAAAAATAAGCACTTTGCTTCCTGTGGTTATGGTTACTAAAAACGAAGCCGAGAATATTATGGAAGATGCAATTGGTAGTCAAATAACCGACTATTTAATAAAGCCTGTAAATCCAAACCAAGTGCTTCTAACATTAAAGAAAATATTGGATAGAAAAAGTTTGGTAAGTGAAAAAACTACGCACAATTATCAAGTAGATTTTAGAAATTTATTTATGGATTTGCAGGATAGCCCCAACCACGAAGAATGGAAAACGCTGTATAAAAAAATAGTGTATTGGGAATTGGAAATACAAAAAGCAGACAGTCCAGAAATGATGGATGTGTTTAGTACGCAAAAGGCGGAAGCTAATTCTGATTTTTGTAAATTTATCAGTAAAAATTATGCAAAATGGATTGCAGGTAAAGATGCACCAATTTTAAGCCATCAATTAATGAAAGAAAAAGTATTGCCAAATTTAGAAAAAGGCAAACCTCTATTTTTTGTACTTATAGACAATTTAAGATATGATCATTGGAAAAGCATAGAACCAATAATTGCAGAAAGTTTTAGAATAAACGATGAAGATATTTTTTATAGTATATTGCCTACTAGTACACAATATGCGCGCAACGCCATATTTGCAGGTATATTACCAATAGACATTGAAAAGAAATTTCCGGAGCAATGGCGCAATGATGATGATGATGGCGGTAAAAACAATAGCGAAAAAGAATTCTTTGCCAATCAATTAAAAATGTGGGGCAAAAGCGATTTGAAATTTAGTTACACCAAAATTACAAATCATGCGGATGGCGAAACAATGGCGAATAATATGCTAAACTTGATGCATAATGATATCAATATTATTGTTTACAATTTTGTAGATATGCTTAGCCATGCACGCACAGAAATGGAAGTGTTAAAAGAATTAGCGAATGATGAAGTAAGCTACAGAAGCATCGCTACTAGTTGGTTTTTGCATAGCCCATTGCATGAAGCATTAAAGAAAATATCAGATAAAAATGTAAAAGTAATTATAGCTACAGACCATGGTAGTGTAAGGGTAAAAAATGCGGAAAAGGTAATTGGTGATAAATCTACTACTGCAAACATTCGCTACAAACATGGTAGAAATTTAAATTATGATAGCAAACAAATTTTGGCTTTCAAAGATCCTGCAGAAGTGGGTTTGCCAAGACCAAATATGAATAGTAGTTATATATTTGCATTAAATGATACGTACTTATGCTACCCCAATAATTACAATCATTATGTCAAATTTTTCAATAACACATTCCAACATGGAGGTGTAAGCTTAGAGGAAATTTTGATACCTGTGGTAGTAATGGAAGGGAAAGGAAGTTAAAAATTTTAAATTTTTAATTGGCAATTAATAATTTTATAGCTAATCTGTTTATTAAAATAAATAAATTGCTCTGATCGTCCAAAGCCTACTATATTGCTGTTCTCTGTGCAATAGATCTAAGTTGTATAATTTTCTAATATTTACCATACTATAATTAAATCGTAAGTTCATTCCCCAATGCTGATTAAACATTAAAGTGCCATTAATTATCAAATTTACATCGTATTTTCTAAATGGGAAAGTTTTAGACAGGTCGGCGCTATCTAATATTTCTTTTTCGTTAAATAATCTACCATAACTAGCGCCTAATCCAAAGTTGCTCTGATGCTTATCAAAAATATTTAATACCACAGGAATTTCTGCATAAGGCAAAGTAATTCTGTATTTGTTATAAATCTTGCCTTTCATATTAGCAATCGCAGGATCCACTCCTTTCCACCAATTGCTACCTTTTTCGTTGTATAGCATTTCCATACTCAATGCCAAATTATCATCCAATTTAATATAAGTCATTGCGCCAAAATTTAAGCCTAGCTTATGAAA
>CAIXQW010000101.1 GCA_903921675.1 uncultured bacterium
CAGCATTCCATTTATGGTAAAAAAATAAAGGAGCAATCAATATTTTTACGATTACCCCTTTATTATTTTTTAATTTTATACTACGGCTTTACGGTAAACCAAATTATTTTGTTTGCTGTATGTCCACTATGGTCTTCGGCATCTATCCTTAGTTTGTAAGTACTCTCTGCATTTGTTTTTTCCGGCATAAAATATTTTTGCAATTGATACTGCATATTATCTACATGATCTGCTTGTTTAAAAACATTGATACCATCTTGATTATAAATATTTGTAACCACCAAATGCAAGCCATCATTATCTTCTACTTGAATGTGCAATAAAATACTATCTATTGCAGTTAAGCTAAAAGTAAGATTAATTGCTGGGGCTACAATATTGATGATTGGATCTTCAACTATTATAGGTGTAGCATCTTTGTTGCAACTTGCAAAACCAAAAATCATCCCTAAGAAGAGTCCGAAATTTAAAATTCTATTTTTAAACATGTAGTATTATTAAATAATGAAAAGTACTTACAACTATGGTTTTACTACAAAAGTTACAGTTTTATTAGCAGTATTTCCGCTATGGTCTTCTGCATCTACTTTTAAAGTAAATACTGTAGGCGCAGTAATATTTGTAGGATGAAAATGTTGATGAAAATGGTAAGTACTATCATCAACATCATCTGTATTGGTAAACACATTTGTGCCTGATGCATTGGTAATGTTTGTAGTTACATCGTGCAATCCGTCATTGTCAGTAGCATTAAACTCTAAATGCACACTATCTTCTGTAGCCATGCTAAATGTATCATTCATGCTAGGTTCTAATAATGTAATTACAGGATTTTCTTTATCTTTTTTACTGCAAGAAGTTAAGTTAAATGTAATGATTGCTGTAGCAGTAATTGCTAATATTAATGTATGTTTCATATTTTTATTATTTGTTTTTTTTAAAAGTTGTATAAAATTGTTGTTGTAAATTTTGTGTTTGCACTGGTGATAGTATTTGTTTGTAGCAAAGGTTGTTGCATCCCTATTCCTAAAGTTATTTTTTGAAAGTACACATCTACACCTGCTACACCGCTTAAAGTATTTCCACCACTTAGGCCCATTCTTAATTGCTGATGATAATCTATACCTGCATATTCTTCTTGCACACCAAGCTGCGGCAATAGTGTAATTTTTTTTATTTCTTTCCAATAAAAAAGTGTAGAGTTGCATGTGTATCTATTGCCAAACAAATAGCCATTGGCATTGCGAGTATTTATTTTGTATTGCATAGCATTACTCCACCCTAGTTTTTTATACCGTGTGATGTAAAAACCATTCAATAAAAAATCTACAGAGCCACTACCCAATTGAATATTTGGATTTAAAATACCCGCTTTATCCAAGGTATTGTATTTGCCTGTTGGCAATTTTACACCACCTCCAATTTGCAATTGATGTTTCCAAAAGCCTTTTCCTGCATTTTGTAATATGCTATATGTGGCAAATGTACTAGCATCTCCAATGCCTGTAAATGCAGTAGTAACACCTTTTTCGGTTTGGGCATTTGCCTGCAATGGCGCTAAAAAAAACAATTGTATTTTTTTACTAATATTCAGCCTACCTCGCAATTCTAGCGTAGTAAATTTTTCTGTAGAATAATTTGTTTCTGTTTGGCCAAGCTGTGTATGTGCACTAGTGAAATTTCTGTGGGCATATTGCATACCTATAAAGTGTTTGTGATACTGCGGCAAAATGCCAAGGCTAGTGCCTCCCATTGCGCACCCGCATACATCACATGCGTTTGTGTATTTTGCTACTGTAAGCAAAACACAAACCATGAAAATATTTTTCATTTGTGTAAAATAAATTAGATTAAAAAATAATCGCAAGACTGCCACCTATTTTGTTGTGTAGCTATTATCTTGGATTGCACCTTTGATTTAAGCAAAATGCTTAACAATACACAGCAGGTGGTTGTTTTTTAGTATAACTATATTGGTATTTGTAATTAATATTATAGGTTGAATAATGGGCTTCTAAAAGTTCACATCCATTATTTGCAAAAGCAAATTGCATTTCCTCAATTACAATAAAAGGCTCTGTAGCAAAGTATTTTATTTCTTTACTAGGATTGCTGCTTGGCTGCCCAACTTCTTCTATGTTTTTTAATTGCTTTTTTAAATGGCATTTACCATTACAATGCATCTTGGGTTTGTTTTTATTGATGCAAAACTTAGCAGTAATTTCTTTTTTGTTCCATTGATAATGTACAATAGTACCCACCATTAATAAATGCTGGCTTTGCAAAACAAAAAATAATATGACGGCAATAAAAGCTTTCACAATTTTGTAAAGTTAGTCAGAAAATTAAGTTACAAACCATGAATTAAAATAGAAAAAATTATACTCCCTTTCTCTTCTCCCAATTCACATTTGCTTCCCTAATTTCTTTTTCGCGTTTTGGTCTGTCGTTCCAATATTGCACCAATTCATTTTCTCCTGCTTGGCTCAAGCTGCGTTGCTTGTAATGGCCTGCAACATTTTTTTGCCGATAGGCTTCATAGAGGCTTACAGCGCATGCTACACTTATGTTTAGGCTTTGTATCATACCCACCTGCGGAATAATAAAATTGCCATCACTATGTGCTAAAAACGCTGCAGTTAATCCTTTCTGCTCATTACCAAATGCAAGCGCAACAGAGTCCGTCAAGTTTAATTCGTGCATGGTAACAGAGTCTGTACCAAGATGTGTGGAATAAATTTTATTATATTTTTTTCTAACAGCAGTAATGCAATCTTCCAAGTTTGTAAACTCATGAATCATCATCCAATTTATAGCACCGCTGCTACTGCGCTTACCAAACTGTTTGTAAGTAGGCAAAATGGTATTGACAATATACATTTCTTTTACACCCACGGCATCCGCTGTGCGCATTACAGCAGCAATGTTATGTGGATCAAAAACGTTTTCTAAAATCACAGTTAAATTTTCTTGTCTAAAATCTAACACCTGATTTATTTTTTCTACTCTTTCTTCTGTCATAAACAATAGATGTAAAAACTATACGCCTTTGCTTTTTTTAATCATTGCAATAAAATCATCAAATAAATATCTGCTATCATGCGGGCCTGGAGTGGCTTCTGGATGATACTGCACACTAAATGCAGGTTTATCTTTCAATCGAATACCTTCTATTGTTCCGTCGTTTAAATTTTCGTGAGTAACGATAATATTGTCATTGCTGCGCACCTCCTCTGGCGATAATGCAAAGCCATGGTTTTGTGTGCTAATTTCTGATAAGCCTGTATTAAAATTCATCACAGGATGATTGCCGCCACGATGCCCATTATGCATTTTATAAGTAGATACGCCTGCAGCCATGCCTAATAATTGATTGCCAAGGCAAATACCAAATAAAGGTTTATTGGTAGCTAATATTTCTTTTACGGTTTCTACCGCATAGGCCATGGTGCTTGGGTCTCCAGGGCCATTGCTAATAAAATAACCATCTGGCGCAAATGCTTGCATATCAGCCATTGGTGTTTTGGCAGGAAATACTTTTACATAAGCACCTCTTTCTACCATACATTGCAAAATATTGTTTTTTACACCATAATCATATACTGCTATTTTCAACGCAGCATTTTCGTTGCCTACGGTATATGCTTCTGTTGTACTAACTGTGCTACTTAATTCTAAGCCTTCCATACTTGGCACTTTATCCAATAAGGCTTTCAATTCTTCATTAGACTTTCCTGTGCTATCTATAATGCAATTCATAGCTCCTGCCTGGCGCACATGCATTACTAATGCCCTAGTGTCTATATCGTAAATACAAACAATATTATTTTTTTCTAAATAGGATTGCAAGGTATCATCTGCCATATGGCGACTATCTTTTGCTGTAATATTTTTACAAATCAATCCACTAATTTTTACAGAATTACTTTCTACATCTGTGGCCAAAGTACCGTAGTTGCCCGTATAGCAATTGTTTAAAATTAATACCTGTCCAGTATAGCTTGGATCTGTAATAATCTCCTGATAGCCTGTCATACTGGTGTTAAAGGCTATTTCTCCAGTGGCTATACCTACTGCACCAAATGCCTTGCCTGTAAATAAAGTTCCGTCTTGTAATAATAAAGTTGCTACTGCCATTTGGATGGCAAAGGTAATGGTTTAGCACTTATTTTAAAAATTTGAAAAAATAAAGGTGTTCACAAGTTATGCGAAAATAAATTTGCGGCAATTCGTATTGATAATAACAAATACAGTCCTTATTTTTGGCTTCTTAAAAAATTATTGATGCATCCTATTTTAAAAAATATTTTGGCAGTAATCGCAGGCCTTGTAATTGGCGGATTAGTCAATCAATTATTAGTAACCATTGGCACTAAAATCATTCCATTACCTAATGGTGCCGTTGTAGCAACTTTAGAAAGCATTAAAGCATCGATGCATTTATTTACACCCATTAATTTTTTAATGCCTTTTTTAGCGCATGCGTTAGGTACACTAGTAGGTGCATTGGTAACAGCAAAATTGGCTTTTAGTAGAAATTTTATGTTGGCCATGATTATTGGCGCATTTCAATTTATTGGCGGATGGATGATGATAATGATGGTGCCATCACCAACATGGTTTACTATGGTAGATTTAGGGATTGCCTATTTTCCAATGGCATATTTAGGTTGGAAAATAGTACGAAATAAAAAAGCATCAACCTATTAGCCTGCTGCAATACCTTAGGCTGTATTTTTTTACTACTAGATTTTCTAATGTTTATTGGTGAAGATAATTAGCATATCAATAATGTTTTAAAAATTATATGTTGTTTAGAAAGTTGGCGCAACCAATATAACAAAGATCTGATAGTAAAGTCATTTAATAGCTACCTATAAATTGTATAGCTAATTGTCGATTTTATTATCTTGCCTTATATTGCCTGCGACAAGGCAATTTTACCTATGCCATGGTTAGTCTTTATTATATTTTTTTTGCAATTCATGCCAACCATGGTTCTCAGTACTCAATGGGGTTTCAAATCTTGTTTTTCCTTTTTCGACTTTACCATCACCATCACAATATCTGCAATATCCTTGTGTCCAATCTTTTTCCATGCCTAATCTTTTAATATCATTCAGATCAACAAATCCTTTACCATAACATGTTGGACAAGTCATATTAAATTTATCTGCATCAATATTTTTATTTGAATTTTGTAATAAATTATAGAGGTAAAGTAATATTTCTCCAACAGCGAAAAGGAGAATCGAAAAAATCAGACCAAGAGTAATAAGATTAAAGCGTGAATCATTTGAAGCCTGAGCTAAGCTCTTCTTGCCCTCAAAAATAAATGATAAAGAAATACTAAAAAATAGGACTCCAAACAGCCCAAGAATTCTATAAACTCCCCAACTTTTTGAATTTTTTCGCCCAAAAGTAAAAAATTGTACCGCTAACAAAAATCCCATAATAAATAAATAATAAAGTACTTTGCTTAATTCACCTACAATTGAAGATCTTATGGCAGGCACCCCGATAAATAAAAATAATGCGGATACAA
>CAIXQW010000102.1 GCA_903921675.1 uncultured bacterium
GTAAAACTTCTCAGCCTGCAGATGGCAATTAGCAGGTAATGATTTGTAAAAATGTAAACTATTTCAACCAAATCTTATTTCTGTAGTTGTGCCATTGCCTTATCAATCACTCGCACATACTTATCAATTTCTTTTTTAAGCTGGACAACATCTTTATTTGTTAAAGTTGCTACCTTACTTCCATTACTTGTAGCTTGCAGTGTTTTAATTTGATTTTGCAAGTCGCCAATGGTAGATAAATGTTTAAACACCGTTTCACGATACTCCTTATTTTCTTTTTCTAAACGAGTAGCTTTTTCCTTTAGGCGCTTGGCTTTTTCGGCAATACTAGTTATTATTTGCGCTATATCATTTGCCATCGGGCAATAAATTAAAATTATGTGTGCGATAAAATTATAACTTGTAGCTTTGCTTTCCAAAAATAAAAGTAATTTAAAATAAACATTTATGAATATAGGAATAGTGTGCTACCCGACTTTTGGTGGCAGTGGGGTGTTGGCTACAGAATTAGGAAAGGCTTTGGCAGACAAAGGACATGTCATTCATTTTATTACTTATCAGCAGCCGGTGCGCCTTTCAGACTCTTTTCATCCTAATATTTTTTATCATGAAGTGAGTGTTCCTACCTATCCATTATTCGATTTTCCGCCTTACGAAAGTGCACTTAGTAGCACAATGGTTGATGTTACCATCAATCAAAATTTAGACCTTTTACATGTGCACTATGCCATTCCTCATGCAAGTGCAGCCTATATGGCTCGTCAGATTTTACGTACCAAAGGCATAGAAATTCCTTTTATTACCACCTTGCATGGCACAGATATTACTTTGGTGGGGCGCGATAAAACCTACGAACCTGTTGTAACATTTAGCATGAATGAAAGCAATGCAATAACTGCGGTGTCGCAAAACTTAAAAGCCGAAACATTGGCTTATTTTAATGTAACGCAAGACATAGAAGTAATTACCAATTTTGTAGATATCAAAAGATTCCAGCTAAGCAATAAAGACCATTTCAAAAAAATGTTAGCACCTAATGGTGAAAAGATTCTAACGCATGTCAGCAATTTTAGAAAAGTAAAACGCGTGGATGATGTGATACATATTTTTAAAAATGTTCGTAAATTAACTCCCTGTAAATTATTAATGATAGGCGACGGACCTGAAAGACAACACGCTGAACAACTATGCAGAGATTTAGGCACATGTGATGATATTAGATTTTTAGGAAAACAAGAAAAACTGGAAGAAATTTTATCCATTACAGATGTATTTTTATTACCAAGCGAATATGAAAGTTTTGGTTTAGCAGCATTAGAAGCTATGGCTTGCCAAGTACCTGTAGTAAGTAGTAATGGCGGTGGCCTTGCAGAGATAAATGAGCATGGCATAACTGGTTATTTGGCCAATGTAGGAGATGTAGATGCCATGGCTAAATATGTAATGGATATTATTAGCGATGAAGAAACGTTATACAAATTTAAAGCAAATGCATTGGCGCATGCTAAAAAATACGACATAGATAATATTATTCCATTGTATGAAAAACTCTATGAAAAGGTAGTGAAGAAAAGTAATGAATAAGTGTGAAATTTTTATACTTACAATAAATATGCTAACATAATTTATCATACTTTATTATTACATTTAATAAAAGTTATTTATAGTATATTTCACTTCTAAAAATATTACAAATTAATAAAAAGCTAATCCGC
This sequence comes from uncultured bacterium, assembly GCA_903921675.1. Classification (GTDB taxonomy): domain Bacteria; phylum Bacteroidota; class Bacteroidia; order Chitinophagales; family Chitinophagaceae; genus CAIXQW01. Next base: position 1,716 of record CAIXQW010000102.1, read on the forward strand.
CTCATCTACTAAAAAACAGTGATTAAACCTACTAGAGAAATAAGTAAATATTTATATTTAGTAAATTACATACTAGCAATCAATTCCTCCCAGTACTCTGCAGCGCGCCTAGTATGCGGAATCACAATACTTCCACCTACAATATTTGCCACAGAAAATATCTCATACAATTGGTCTGTGGTTACACCTTGTTCATAGCATTTACCAAGGTGGTATTTTATACAATCATCGCAGCGCAATACCATACTAGCAACTAAACCAAGCATTTCTTTTGTTTTTACATCTACAGCTCCCTCTGCATATGTATTCGTATCTAAATTAAAGAAGCGATTCATTACTAGATTTTTCTTACCTAAAATCACTTCATTCATTTTTTCGCGATAATCGTTAAATTCTTTTACTTGATTTGCCATAATGCAAATATAATAGCCTTATACCATTTTACATTCAATCATGCAAAAACCTACCATTGTCATTTGCTTTTTACCAAATGCTAATTAACTTTGCCCTCTATGCAACATTTAAGCGAACAAGAAATAATTCGTAGAGAAAAATTAAATAAAATAATTGAAGCTGGTGTAAACCCTTATCCTGCCCCATTATACCCTGTAAGCCATTTAAGCACTAGTGCCAAAGCCACATTCGAAGCAAATCCAGAAGAAAAACTGGATGTGTGTATTGCTGGTAGAATCATGAGTTTGAATGACAAAGGAAAAGTAATTTTTATAAAAATTCAAGACAGTGAAGGCATTATGCAATGCTATGTAAAACGCGATGAAATTTGCCCTACAGAAGATAAAACATTTTTTGATGAAGTAGTAAAACGCTTTGACCTAGGTGACATTATTGGCGCCAAAGGATATATGTTTGTTACAAAAACCGGAGAGACTAGTGTACATACAAACGAGTTAACGCTATTATCAAAATCTTTAAAACCATTACCTGTTGTAAAGCGCGATGACGAAGGCAATACTTTTGATGAAGTAACTGACCCCGAATTTAGATACAGACAACGCTATGCTGACCTTGTTGTAAATCCGCATGTAAAAGAAGTGTTTATCAAACGCACCAAAATGATGCAAGCTATTCGCGAGTTTTTAAATAGTCGTGGTGCATTAGAAGTAGATACACCTGTACTACAAGCTATACCTGGAGGCGCTGCTGCTAGGCCTTTCAATACGCATCATAATGCATTAGATGTACCAATGTATATGCGCATTGCCAACGAGTTGTATTTAAAAAGATTGATAGTTGGCGGATTTGATTTTGTATATGAATTTAGTAGAAATTTTCGTAACGAAGGTATGGACAGAACACATAACCCAGAGTTTACCGTATTGGAATTTTATACTGCATATAAAGATTACGAGTGGATGATGAACACCACAGAAGAACTGTTAGAAAAAGTTGCAATTGCTACAAATGGCACTCACCTAGCAGAGGTTGGCGATAAAACAATTTCTTTTAAAGCGCCTTTCAAACGCATCACTATGTTTGATGCTATTAAAGAACATACTGGGCATGACATTAGCAATATGGATGAAGATGGTATTAGAGATGTATGCAAACAATTGCATTTGCAAGTGCCTTTGAATATTGGTAAAGGAAAATTGATTGATGAAATATTTGGCGAATTTTGCGAGCACACTTATATACAACCAACCTTTATTACAGACTATCCTGTAGAAATGAGTCCATTGACAAAAAAACACAGAAGCAAAGAAGGATTGGTAGAGCGATTTGAATTGATGATTAATGGAAAAGAAGTGGCGAATGCTTATACAGAGTTAAACGACCCAATCGACCAAAGAGCAAGATTTGAGGAACAAGTAGCACTGATGGAAAGAGGCGACGATGAAGCGATGTTTATAGATCACGACTTTTTGCGTGCATTAGAATATGGCATGCCACCTACAAGTGGTATTGGTTTTGGCATTGATAGATTATGTATGTTACTGACAAACCAACACAGCATTCAGGATGTATTATTTTTCCCGATGATGCGACCTGAGAATTTTGAATAGGTAACAGTGAGCAGTCGGCAGTTTTCAGTCGGCAGTCAATAGAGATTGATAAATAATTATAGAAAGCTTCAACTTTGGTTGGAGTTTTTTTTATTCTATCTATTTAAATTTTAGATTGATATGAAATATGACAAGTAAATTCTTGTTACATTTACATATAAATTTTCTTGAAATGAAAGCTAATGCTATAACTATTTTTATTATCCTAATTACAATTACATCTTTCGCCAAAGAAATTAAATCTGTGGGTATAAATTATTGTTGGAACTGAAATTATAAAATGTTGCATAAATCAATAAAAATATCCAAGAATTACAAATCTGCTTTGATTTCTTTTATTTGCATATTTATTTACATTTTTTCTAGTTACACTAATATCTATTCACAACCAATTAAAACAATTGGTTTATATTTCGAAAAATCTAATCCAAGTGCAATTTACTTTGCAAATAATAAAATAAATAAAGATTACAAATTGGGCTTAAATTCTAATATATACCTAGATAAAAGAAGCAGGCTCCAATTAGCTCTGCTATATACAAATTTAAGTTTACAAGATGGCGAAATTGGAATCATTTTAAACCCAGATGAAAAATCAAATTCAAAATTAAATAATTTTGATCTACAGATACTTCCTAAAATCCAAATTTTAAATTTCCATCTATTAAGTTGCAATATTGGTATTGGATTAAATGAATCGTGGATGATAAATCAAACTGTATTTAAGTATTTCAATAATGAATTGAAAGAAACAAAAATTATCTATCCTAAGAATAGATTCACTATGGGAGTACAAGGAACAATTTTGTTTAATCTTAGATTTTCAAAAAAAATATCAATTGATGTAAATGGTAATATTACTAATTACTTTGAAAGACAAACAATTTACAAAAATAATATCATGAAATCAATTGGAATTTCTATGAATTACCATCTTTCAAAAAAAGACAAACTAACTAAATATATCAATATTTATTTTGATTGACTTAGTTGAAAAAACTGACCTTTACTTTCTTCCCCTATTCTACCTTACCTTTGCAACAAATAAAAAAAATAAATGTCAGCCATTTCTTTAAACAAACTGATTGCCGATAGTGGCTATTGCAGCCGCAGAGAAGCGGATGAATTGATAACACAAGGTAGAGTAACCGTAAATGATATGCTTGGCACAATTGGGATGCGCATTATGCCAGAAGATATTGTAGCTGTTGATTTTGAAATCATCAAATCTAACCGAGCAGAAGATATGGTGATTCTGGCTTATCATAAACCTAAAGGATTGACATGCACCACAGACCTGCTAGATAAAACTAGCATTATGCATTTTATTAAATATCAAAAGAGAGTTTTTCCCATAGGCAGATTAGATAAAGATAGCGAAGGCTTATTGTTATTGACTAATAACGGGGACATCGTAAATAAAATTTTACGCAGTGGTAATAATCATGATAAAGAATATTGGGTAACACTTGCCAAGCCATATGATAAAGAGTTTTTAAAAAAGATGGAAACTGGTGTGCGCATAGATGCAGGATTAACTTTACCTGCAAAAGTAAAAGCTATTTCTCCACGTAAATTTAGCATTACCCTAAAGCAAGGATTGAATAGACAAATCAGGAAAATGTGTAAGGCCTTAGATGCAAAAGTAGAAACACTTCAAAGGGTGCGCATTATGAATATTTATATTGGCAAAATGACACCTGGCAAACTCAGAAGATTGAATGACGCAGAAACGAATGGCTTGTTAGCATTGATAAAAGATTCTAAAAAAACAGCCGACCCAAAACAAAAAAGAGAATATATCCCTAAACGCAGAATGCAAAACAATAAAAATGGAGAGTATATTAGCAAAGAACAAAATGATGCTATAGGCAAAGAAGTTCCTACAGAAAGATATCAACCAAAACCAGTTGGCCGCCAAAAAAGCAGAGAAACAATTATAGACACAAAAAAGTTTATTGCAAAAGCAGATATTGGAAAAGTAAAGCATGGCAAAGCGCCTGCAAATAAAACAGCAGTGCCTAAAGTGAAAGATGCACCAAAAGGCAGCTATAAAGCTTTTAAAGCAAATAAGAAAAAATAATTATTCTACAATAGGTAATACACACAATAAATAGGTAATAGTTCTATCAACTTGTATCCTGATTTTTAGAACAATACAATTGTAAACAAAAGCTAATGTAAAAACAACATCTTCAAAAAAAAAATACAGATGGTATTGATGGCAAAATGAAAGCCTAATTACTAAAAAGGTATAGATAGGCGGAAAAAATGGAAAATTCATCTAAACACTTTAGGTAATAAAGTATATCTTGAGTATGTCAAAAAGGATTCTACTAATAATGGACCAAAGAAAAATTAAACGCAATAAGCAAATAATAATAGAGAATGCTAATTATTTAAACCACTTTATTTATTAGATCAAATCCCCCATTAGTCTGTATCTTTTTTATTGGATTTCTTTTTATTTATAGCTAATAATTTATTCAAATTTACATTGCACTCTAATCCTAAAATATTAATTACTTGGGGCGTTACTGTATTAAATTCTGCTTGATGCAAATAATAGGTGCCTAATTTTATTGCAGGATTCAAAGCATAATCTAATCCAAACATAGTTCGGTTGCGGCTTAAGTTATCATCATCTCCATTATTTCTTGCGTCTGTCCACTGTATGCGAAACTCTGTACTAATATTTGGCGTAAACTTTCCTATCGTATACCCTATTTCACCTTTTAATCTACTAAACAATTGTGGTTCTTTACCAAAAGCATCCGTGTAATAATCTGTCCATTCTATTTGCAAGCGATGCCTACAACTAAAATTATATTTTTTCACATCCTTTTTGTAACTCATATCCCACATCAATCTGTGGCGATAACTAAACATATTTGTTTCTAAATATTTATCAATATGCCTATAAATAAATGCTGTTTTTACTCCTTTGCCCAAAGAATAACTTGCACCAAAATTTGTATAAAACAAATTTAACCTACTTGCATTTTCGCGCAATCGCCATTCTTGTGTAAATAGCAAACTCCATTTATTGTTTAATTTATAGCTAACATTTAACGTATTCCAAATACCAAAATCTGCGTACACGGGTTTATAGGCAAAACTATGGGCTGCATAAAAAGTAAAAAGTACAAATAAGAATAGTTTTCTCATCTATTAATTCTTGTTTGTATAAATTCTAATTGTACCTAAATCTTTCTCTTCGCTTTTTCCACTAATAGTTACATCTTGAACAATAGTGGTATCTAATTGATTGACGCCATATAATATTTTACTAATTGCCCAAACTTTATAATTGCCTGGTCTTAAATAATCAAATTCAAAAGAACCATCAAAGCTAGTGATAACATCATTACCTACAGATGTATTATCTCCATAAGAAATATAAATTTTTTCATCGGCTACAAACCCACTATCTGTAACAAAAGACAAAGTTTTATCTAAATTTTTAGCAA
>CAIXQW010000103.1 GCA_903921675.1 uncultured bacterium
AGATTTAATTTTTTTATTACTACTATATAATTTTTCTCCGTTTATATTTATAATTTCAATATTATCAATATATCCATTCGGAATATTTTCAAACAGCAAATAGTTATTGGTAATTTTATATGAAATTGCCTTAATTAAATTTTTATTAATTGTAGTAGCTGCACATCCATTGCATGATTGCCAGCTATTGCATAAGGTTGTGTCTGTATTCCCCAACACAGTAAGTCTATTTGTGTATTGACTATTGGCATTTGTACAAGCCCATGTTGCATTCAATACTTCTTTTGTACCTATTCCATTTACAAATAAATATTCGATAGTTGTTCCTGCATTAAAAGGCAATGTCGCTTCGTACCTAGCAGCTGCAGAATTATATACCATAGGCGTTCCAGGAAAGTTATTCCAGTTATTCCAATTGCCAAAGACATATACTGGTGTGGAGTCTGGATTTTGAACTGCAAATTTCACATTAATATTTTGTACCGGCATACCAGCACCTAAAGTAATATTATCTATGTAGCAATCGTTGTCTGTGGTTCGTGCATTAAAGTCTGGGAAAATAATAATTTGATCAATATTAATATTAGAAGCTTGTCCTATTTGTGCACTAAAATCAAAGGTCAATTCTTCCCATTGATTAATTTTTGTATTGGGTACTTTTATTTCGCCGGTAGATGCTCCTGCTGCAGTTGCAAACTTAACACCTACATCACTAATCACAGATTTATAGACCATTAACTTTACGATACAATTCGTGGTATTTAAACTAAATGTTCCTATGCCTGCTCCATGCAAACTTTCAAAACCAGCCCAAGGATTGCCAGCAACTAGAGTTGTCATTTTTATTACATTAGCAGAGGTGTTAATACCTGTGGCGTTTGGATTGCCTACAATTTGGGTTGGCAAATTGGTAGCGTTTTCAAAAGTAGTCCATGTCCAAGTATTTCCATAGCCACTAGTTTCAAAATTAATTGGAGATAATTGTGCAATGCTATTTGTAGTGATTAGCATTGAAAAAATAATACAACCTACTATTTTAGTGATTTGAATTTTCATTTATATTTTTTTGATTTTTAAAATAGTATGAAAAAAGAGTAGCTAAACTTTAGCCTTAGTCCAGCTACCCTTTTTATAAATATTTCAGATTAATTATTAATTATTGCTTTTACTTTATAATATGTGTTCGCATTTTTTACTCTTACAATATACATTGTATTGTTTTGTAAACTAACTGGTATATTTTCGTTGGTATTTATTTTGCCATTGCTGGTGAAAATTCTTTTCCCTACAATATCAAAAATTTCTAATTGATCTAATTGTTTAAAGCTGCTAGAACTAACTTTTACTGATTGATTATCTACCAAAATTGTTACGACATCTGATGCTGCGTTTCCAATTGCCAAAGGAAAACAAGTAGCACAAGATTGCCATCTATTACAAAACGCAGTATCTGTAATTCCTAAAGTGGCAATTCTGTTTGTGTATTGGCTATTGCCATTTGTACATGTCCAAGACGGATCCAATACTTCTTTGGTACCAACACCATTTACATATAAATATTCTATTGCAGCACTTGCAGCCATTGGTATCGTTGCTTCATAAGTACCTTTTGCAGAATTGTATGTCATTGGAGTTCCAGGGAAATTGCTCCAATTGCTCCAACTACCAAATACATACACTGGTGTAGAATCTGTCGCTTGCACAGCAAATTTTACATTGATATTTGATGGTGTTACTGCACCGCATGAATCACACAAAGCCCATTTATTGCATTTAGTAAAATCAGTTGAGCCCACAGCCAATGTTCTATTGGTATATTGCCCATTACCATTGGTGCAAGTCCAAGCTGGATTTAAAACTTCTTTTGCACTGCCATTTACATACAAATATTCATAGTTATTATTTGCAGCCAACGGTAATGTTATTTCATATTTACCACTACCTAAAGATGTCATTAAATCACCTGGGAAATTACCCCAATTACTCCAACTACCAAATACATAAACAGGGGTTGAATCTGGATTTTCTACTTGAAAAGTAATATTAACATTAGAAGGAGGAGGTGTAATTGTACAAGAATTGCATGTGGCCCATGTAAAACAAATAGTTGTATCTGCATTACCTAAACTTAAAGTTCTATTGGTGTATTGTGCATTACCATTTGTGCAAGCCCAAGCTGGGTTCAATACTTCTTTGGTAGGTGTTGCTCCATTTACAAATAAAAATTCATGAGTACTATTAGCTAATAAAGGCAAAGTAACAGAATATTTGGTACCAGAAATTAAAGACATACTTGCACCTGGAAAACTAGACCAATTCCAACTACCAATTAAAGAAACAGGTGTAGAGTCTGGGCTTTCTACTTGAAAAGTAACGTTAATATTACTTGGTGGTGGAGCAACTGGGCAAGATGTGCATGTAGCCCATGTAAAACAGATAGTTGTATCATTAGCTCCTAGATTTAATGTTCTATTTGTATATTGTGCATTACCATTTGTGCAAGACCATGCTGGGTTCAATACTTCTTTGGTAGGTGTTGCTCCATTTACAAATAAAAATTCGTAAGGAGAGTTTGGCAACAATGGCATTGTAACGGAATATTTTGTTGCTGTTACAGCCGTCATTGAAGCGCCAGGCCAATTATTCCAATTCCAACTTCCAATTAAAGAAACCGGAGTAGAGTCTGGACTTTCTACCTGAAAGGTTACATTTACGGTTGATGGAGGTGGGGGCGGTGGCGTTACTGTGCAAGTATTACAAGTAGCAAATGTATAACATACTGCCGTATCTGCTGCGCCTAATGCAAGTACTCTATTTGTATAAGTTGCATTCCCGTTTGTGCAAGACCAAGAAGGATTTAGAATTTCTTTTACTGGAGTTGCACCGTTTACAAATAAATATTCATGGGTAGTGTTAGAGGCAATTGGAATAGTAACAGAATATTTGTTTGGCGCAATCAATGTCATTGGAGTGCCTGGCCAGTTGCCCCAGCCGCTCCAGCCTCCAAATACATACACAGGGGTTGAATCGGGGCTCTCTACCTGAAAGGTTACCATCTGCGTTTGAGCGAATGAGGTGAATGCTACAAAAAGCATTACTACTAAAAGTTGAATTTTTCGTTTCATTTTTTCTTTTTTTTTTAAAGTGATAAATTGTTGTTTGTTTTTATTTATTAAAGTGGTTGATATTTAAAGTTTGTAATAATTACTTCGTGTTCTTTCCCATTGCTAGGTGCTTTACCATTTAGTAGCCATAAATTGAACCTTACATTTGTGGAATCGCTTGGTGCAGGAATAACTATATCATTAGAAGTTTGATTCCCTTCTATTTTCTTACGAGGGATATTTGTTTTATCAAAAGTCCATTGTGTAACTTTATTTACCCCTGGATAATCGACACCTTCATAGCTTTGCCAATACACAGAATCTGGTGTCCATCTCATCATATAGGTCATTGGTTGTTTTAGGTACTTGGTGGCTACTTTTGGATGATAAGTTCTTTCTGCATATGGACCTGGTGTGCTAAACCATACCGGTTGTGCACTATAAGTAATTAAATTAGTATCGGATGCACTACCCCATTTACTAAATTCCACATCTATTTCGCTATTGCCTTGCGTTTGAAAACTATAATTATCCCATGTAAAAAAACCAAATACAGCATTTTCATTAAATGTACTTACATCACTTAAGCATGTCATTATGTAGGTTCCATAGCCAAATGTTTTAGTACTAATAATTTCGCTACATGTCCAAAAATTATTTTTCTTAGCTATCTTTAGATGAAGTAATCCTGCTGAATCTACCCAAGCAAAATCTGAAGTGCCAGAAAAACGATTTGGCCCAGGACCTACAGGATTTGTAGCATTTTTATATTTCCATTGATATCCAGAAAAAGCAAAATCTCCTTTAATTTCTGGTATAGTTACTGCAGGCGGATCTGACTGATGGCACGCTGCAAATGCAATGCTAACAAATAATCCTACAATTGCTATATATATATTCTTATAAAACATTGATTACTTTTTTTTGATTGTTGATAATAATTTCTATTTCGCCAGACTCTGTAATTCTTTTCAAATCTTTATTGATAAATGAAAAATCTGTTTTAGATAACTCAAAATAAACTATTTTACTTTCGTTTGGCAACAATTCTAATTTACGATAAGCACATAATTTTTTTACAGCAGGAGTAATGCTTGCTACTAAATCATTATAATACACTTGCACAACTTCTTTACCTTTTACATTGCCTGTATTTTTTACAGTTATTTCTACTTTAATTTTATCATTACTTAAAGTACTACTACTTATGCTAAAATTAGAATATTGAAAATTAGTATAGCTTAATCCAAAACCAAAATCAAATTGTGGTTGATAAGCATTCATACCAAAATCTATATCTAAATCTTCTGCAGCTTTATGATCATAATGAACAAAAGCATTCGCATATTTTGGATAAGTAAAAGGCAATTTACCACTTGGATTTACTTTTCCAATGATGCAATCTGCTATTGCTCTACCTCCCTCATCACTAGGCAAATAGGCATATAAAATTGCATCTACCAAAGGCTCTACCCTACTAATAATTCTTGGTCTATTAAAACAGCATACTAAAATTAATGGTTTGCCTAAAGTTTTTAATTTTTCAATTAATTTTATTTGTGCGTCTGAAATATTTAAGTCATTAATGTTGCCTACAATTTCTGTGCATGGAGTTTCTCCAATACAAACTACTATTTTATCTGCTTGGATTGCTTTTGCTAAATAATTACTTTCTTGATAAAAACTGTCTATACTAGCTATATTTTCAAAAGTAGTTTGGATAGAAGTTTTCTTTTGTAATGCTTGCAAAATAGTTTGCTTACCCTTTGTATTCCATTGTGTATCTACCCCTTGCCAAGTATGCGTCCAAGCTCCGTTTAATAAGTTCATGCTATTAGCAGCAGGGCCGCAAACAAATATTTTTTCGTTGGTGACAGGTAGTGTGTTATTTTTATTTTTCAATAATGTAATGCATTCTTTGGCTACATCATAACTAGCCTCTGCATATTGATTACACCCAAATAAAGGATAGTTAGTTTTTTCATTGATTGTTTTTTCAAACAATCCCAAATCTTTTTTTAATTGCAAAATTCTTCTAACAGAAATATCTAATCTACTTTCTGGAATGTCACCTTCTTTTACCAGCTGCACCAGCAGAGTTGTAAACTCAAAATCATTCGGCGTCATGCTCATGTCAATGCCAGCAAGAATTGCCATCTTTACAGCTTCTTTTTTGTTTTTTGCTACGCGATGAATATTAACTAATTTATAAATATCTTCCCAATCGGTTACAGCCACTCCTGTAAAACCTAATTCATTGCGTAATAATTTTGTAAGAATATCATTATTAGCATGTACTGGAGTTCCATTAATATCTCCAGAATTTATCATTATAGTTCTTGCATTTGCTTTGATAGCAGTTTCAAAAGTTGGCAAAAAATATTCTCGCAATTCTCTATCACTAATCCAAGCAGGTGTTCTATCTCTGCCACTCAAAGGCATACTATAGCCTAAAAAGTGCTTCATACATGAGGCTACTTTATATGGATTACCAATTGTATTTCCTTGATATCCATCTATAGCTACTTGCGTCATGGTTTTTGCCAAATAAACATCTTCACCAAAAGTTTCAAAAAATCTACTCCATAATGGCTGTCTTCCTAAATCCAACACAGGACTAAAATTCCATGGAATGCCACTTGCTCTGGTTTCGTATGCTGTAATTTCGTATCCTTTTTTTACCAAACTTGGGTTCCAAGTAGCAGCTTGTGCTATTTGTTGTGGAAACAATGTTGCACCCATTGTATAATTAGCACCGTGTATGGCATCTATACCATATAGTATTGGAATTTTATTTTTGCTTAACTGTGTATTTTGTGCATGAATTGTATTTAAAATTTGATGCCAATTATCTAATGAAATAGTACCACTTGCACACCCTACATTTAAAATAGAACCGATATGATATTTAGCAATTGCTTCTTGTAATTTACTAATATTAACTGTTTGCGGATTCTTTAATGCACAAATTCCTCCTTCTGCAATTACGCCTAAATCTATTTGCGTCATTTGCCCAACTTTTTCCTCGACACTCATTTTATGCATTAGTGCATCAATATCTACAGTTTGTTGCTGTGCATCAATACGTAAGTTTGCAAAACTACAAACCAAAAAAAACAATATGTGCAAGTTTTTTCTCATGCTACAACTTTATCAATTTTATATTATCTAAATAAATATCGCCATCTCCTTCTAACTGTATCATAAATTGTTTTACAGATTCTGCATTAAACTCTTTTTCTTTAAATGGGAATTTGCTTAAAGGGATGGTTAAACTTGTCCAAGTACTGTCATTAAACTTACTAGTAGATAAAGATTTTTCGTATCCATAATAAGCTTGTACACCACTATAATCTTCAAAGGCAAATGCTACTGGTAAATTAGAGAAGCTTCCTTTTGCACTTTTCACCTGCATTTGCACGGCACAATTTTCTATAAGATCTAGCATATCTTTTGCCACCCAATTATTCCATCCAAAACCAATGCCTATCCATTTGCATCCGCCTTTAATTTTATCCCATTTTATATGTAATGCATTTTTATCTGCATATACATGCTTAGCGTCCGTTTGCATGCTTACACATTGCGTTTCTGGCGAAACCCAAACACTTTTATCAAAATCGTCTTTAAAAATATACACTGCATTAAAGCCATCTATAGAATTTACATCTACAGACGTTATATTTTCATACAAACCTTTTTGCTGAAAAGTAGCAAAAGGCTTACAAGCTGCAAAACTGATTAGCATTGATAAAAATAGTACGATATGTATTTTTTGCATCATGGTTGTAAAGGACCGTTTTGAGTAAATATCATCAAATCTAATTTCGAACTGGCAAATCCATCATTCGGATTAGCTAAATGCAACATTGATATTTTTGTCAATTTATTTGGATTACGCAATCCATTCCCTTTTGGAGTAGCAGGTACACCATTTACCAAATAACCTAAGTCTGCATACTTTACACTAATCAATTTCCAACCAACCCAATCTACAGTTACTTGATAATCGTATTCATCTTCAGTATTGGCATCAAAAGTGCCATTTTCATTTTCATCTTCTCTAAACTGAAATAAAACCAGTGAAGGATTAGTGCTTGGCACTCCATATATCAAGCAATTAAAATATTCACTATTAGGGTTTGTACCAAGCGGAAAAACAGGGCTTGTACCATAAGCCTTCGCAGGAAAATCGATTAGGCCTATCAACCAATCCCAATTCACTGTACCCGCCATACTTAAATATTTTTTACCTTCTGGCGCAATGCTATCTGACTTTACCTGAAAATCCATATTAGCACCTGTTTGTGCAAATTTTGTCCAGCCTGTTTTAATACCAGTTTCAAAATCTGCAATCATAAAACCATCTAATTTTTTAGTGCCAACTATTTTTGTAGAAACCATAAAGCTATCTGTTAAATCTTTCACTCTTAATATTGCTTTGCAATTTTCTGTGTTAAAAATTGGAAATACAGTGCTAGAACCATTCCAAGTTGCATTGCTAATATCTATTTGCTTGCTACTGCCACTAATAATTTTTGTAGCTTTAGATGTAGCACCGTAAATACTTATTGTCCAATCTACAATTTTATTAAACTTTGCACTAAATACAGCTGTTTCTGCATTTGTAAAATTTACAGAGTCTTTATTAATTTTAAAACTATCTATAATTTTAAAATCGCTGTAAATTTCGTTGATGCTGGGGCCATCAAATTGCGTTTTATTTTTACGGCAACTGATACTAAAAAAAAGTATGGCACACAATAATATGGATAAATTCTTTTTCATATTCTATTAAAATAGCATGTTATAAATAATATTAAATTGATTGATATTGAAATCTGCAAATTGTTTGTTGCCATCTACAAATTTGCTTTGTTGGTAAATAGTACTCAAATATATTTTAGGAGAAAAATGATACATCAAACCAACTGCTTTCATTTGCTGTTGTATATCTAATTTGTTTTGATGAAAATAAGTAACTTCTGTGTATACATTTCTATCAGCAATAAAATGTGTGCCAATAGCATTTTGGCTTACCAATCCAACCATCAATTCAAAATTGGAAAATACTTCCCAATTGATGCCAGCCGTGTATTGCGTATTTTTAAAATTTACATTTTCTATTTCTACAGTACTAGTGCGATTTGTATTTTGCATTTGTGTGCCTAATTGTACTTCTAATTTTTTAGCTGTTTTTAAATACGCTTGCAATGGAATTTTTGCATTACATTTTAAGATACTAAAATTTTGCAATGCAAATGTTCCTTGTCCTTTTATTTCGCTTAAGTTATAATAACTTACAACTGCATCAATATCTTTTTTGTAATGAATACTACCATATGCGCCTACTCTATTAAATGTAGCCAAGCCATAAGGCATCGCATTATTATACCATGCATTTTCTGAAAGTAGTTTGCTAGAAACTGTTCTATTGTATATATTATCATTACTTATTACATCTATTAATGCAATTGGTCTAATGTTTTGTGCATTGGTGTATCTATCATAATAAACTGGCAATGCATTATAATTTATATCTTTGCTTTGTGCACCAATACTTCTAAACTCTGGACCCACTTCTAAGTAGCCAATTGTAGCTTTTGTATGGTATTTTGCAATTTTATAAGAAGCACTTGCATGTATAAAATAATCTTTCAAATGAGGCGCTAAAGTATCTATACTATAAGCATAATGGCTATTGCCAATTTCAGCAGCTATAGTCAAATTATTTTCTTTGATTTTTGTAGTATAGCTAGCATCTATGCTTTGTACTTTGTTTGTAAAACTATTACTATCTAATACTGTACCTTTTACATCATACACACTATTGATATTATAAGATGCAGACAATTTATTGCTTTGTACTATTTGAATAACTGCTCCACTCATTAAGCGCTCTGGCACCGAAGAGAAATTAGTTGCATTGATTCTTGTTGTAAATCCTGTGAAGTTTATTTCTTTAATTATATTTTTAAAACTAATACCAAAGTCAACATTTGCTCCTTGCATGCGCCATGTATTTTTTTGATAAAATTTTTCGTAGTTTACAATATTACGTTGCAAATTAAAAACAGTTGGCAAACTATCTATTGCATCTGCATGATGGTTATACAAAGTAAATGCTGTTTGCTTTAAATTCAAATCGCCTAACTGATAGCGCAATGCATTTGCTACAACACCTTTCATATATAATTGGCGCACATCAAATGTTACACCGCTTCCCCAAAAACCACCAAAGTTATTTTTGATACGAAACATGCCTAATATTTCTGTATTTTTATTTGGCTTAATGTTTACACCTAAATCTATTAAAGCATACCCACCAGTGTTGCGCTTTGCGGTACTTGTGTCTTCTGCAATTGTATCATTTACTACCAAACGATTATTAGTCATTACGCTACGCGCCCCTCCAACAAACGTTACCTTGCGCTCTTTTTGGCTGTAGCAAACATTTACTACAAACATTAGCAAAATCAATATATTTATTTTTTTTATCATTTTATTTGTTTTACCTAATCACTATTTATTAGACGTTTTTTTTTAATATTTCCCTTTAATCCTATTTGCTATTTATTTAAAAAAATGCTTTTAGTTCTATAGTAGTTTCCCAACCTTTATATCTATCTTTTGCAAAGCTTGCATCTTTATAAGTCATCCATCTTTGGCGCAGATACAACCCAACATTTTTACTCATTTGCACATCTAAGCCAGTAGCCAAGCTATAGCCTGTTTGGTTTTTGGGTCTGCGAGTTACTACATCTGTTTGTGTGCTATAATTTGCAATGATGCGCTCAAAACTTGCATAATTGTTCCAAACAAACATGTTGCTTAATTTCCAATACATTTCTAATTGATGATCATAAGTACGCAACAAAGATTTTTCTGTGAACTGAACCAATGGCGCAAAATTATTTTGCACAGAATTGAAGTTGCCTAAATAAAACAGGTAAAAATCTTTATTAGCAAGTTTGGTTTTGTATTTAGAGTTAATTTCTATGGTATTAAAATATTTTCTATTCGTTGGCAATAAATTAGAATCTAAATCTGTAATATTTACAGTTTCAAAAACAGAGCGATAAATTTTATTTAGGTTTTGATATGGACCTACATTACTCGGAAAATCCCAACGCCAAAAATGAGCTAAGGCAATATTATTAAATGGGTGACTATAAGTAATTTTGTTAGATAATTTTTTTAACTCCATAGCATTTGCATAGCCTATTGAATTTTTAAATTTTCCAAAATTCAGTTGTCCATTTATTTCTATTCCTTGTCTATTATTACTTAGTTGGCCAATTGGTAATACTGCGCTAGAAACAGGAATTAAAACAGGCTGATTAGAGGCATTCATTTGCGTGTTTTGCTGAATGGAAGAATTAATAAAAATAGAATTATTATTAAATACATTTGGGCTAACTCTATACAAATGAATTTCTACAGGAACCTTATTGGCAATATCAGTAGATGCTTTTATAGAAATAGCTTCACCCCATTTGGAAGTTTGCGCACTTGTAAATTTTCTACCCATGCCTATTTCTGCGTACATTTTTATTTTATTAAAATAATGCAACCACTCAATGGTTCCAATATTAAACCCTGCGGTTTTATCTGTACGAATGCTATCTAATTGGCTAATATTATTAAATGTATTAAACGCAATAGAATTTTTGTTGAAGTGATAATCTTTTTTAATTCTTCCGCCGTAAGATGTATTTGGGATGCCATTAAAACCTCCATCAAATTGCGTTTTGCCATACATAGCAGAAAAAGAAAGCTGATGCGGTAATTTACTTCCTTCTAATATGATGCCTTGAAAGGCTTGATTACCCCATCTTAAATCTTGATTAATTGCTCCAGAATTATAAAAATCTGCATACCTACTATCTACTTTTGCTGTGTTTGGATCCCAAGGATTGCGCTCAAACAAACTATATCTATTATATCCTTTGTTTGCCTGAAAAGTAAATGGTGATAAAGCAAACCAATTAATACCTCCAGTTCTTACATTAAAATCTCCTGCTTTGGTAGTAAAGTTTCCGTAAAGGCTAACTCCTAAATTTAAACCTTTTACATTTTCTAATTGTCCTTGTCCTGTCATTGGGCTCCATAGAAACAAATCTGTTCCAAAGCTAGTTTTAGAACTTGTATTACCAGCTATTTGTAGCATTAATTGCGGGATTTGTGCATCATCTCCTACAAAAATATTTTTCTTATTATTTTCTAAATGAGAGTATGATTCACTCATGTTTCTAATATTAGTAACAAAGCGATAATAGCCTCCTATCTGTAAACTTTCTAAAACTTCTTTTGCAGATTTCGGAAAATTTCCTTTTTCATTTTTTTCTATAGAATCTACAATTACATTTTTCAATAATGGTTGCACCTGCGTTTGTGCATTGGTCATGGAAGTTGTAAATACAATAAATAATATGAGTAATTTTTTTTTCAATGGCAATTAATTTTCGAATTGAGACATATCGGTGAATTTAAATTGTACTGCGCGAACTTGCTTTTGATTTTCATCTACTGGCAATACTTTAAAAGGAATATTAGAATAAGCTAATTTACTATTACCATATACAGAAACAAATAATCTATATTGACCAGGTATGCGAGGTGTTCTGAATGTAATTTGATTTTTATTACTAACACCTTTAATTAATCCGCTTATTTCTGTAGCTTCATTTTCTAGATCACCACCAGATTTTTTATCTGTACTTTCCTCCATCACTCGCCATTTATATACTACTTTATTTGCAGCACTTGGTATAGAGGCAATAACCGTAGCTTCCGTTTTCTCTTCTGCATTTAATACAATATTATCTGTCGCATTTTTATTATTAATAGTAAAACTTTGAATACTTGGTGCAGGTTGCGTTATAGTTTTCTCTGTAAAAACAGCTTCTAATGCATCGATTGGTTCTGTAGGAATATTTTCTTTAGAAAAAATTCCATACCAAGTTTCTGTATACTCTTGTTTAGCACCCCATAAAAAAGCATAGGACCCCAGGCAATAATTTTTATTAGCAGCAATATAATTTTTATACCTACTTGCATATACTTGTTTCTTTTCGGAACTGCTTTGCTCTATAGAAACGCCCCAAGATGTGGTAGGACTTTCCCAATGTCCATTTGGGCCCCATTCTGTAATCATATATGGTCCATTCCAGCCAAATTTTTTGATATTTATTGGCACATTGCCTATATCCCCATAAGTATTGATACTATAAATATCAATATCTGGACAGCGTTTTTTTATGTGATCTACCTCTAAACTATCTAAGCCAGCGGTAACAGTACTTGTGGGATGATTAGGGTCTACTTGATGAATATAAGCGGCAATATCCTGCACTGCATACCAACAATTAGGGTTGGTATAATTTAAATCTAATTCGTTGCCAATACCCCACAACAATAATGCAGGATGATTTTTAAATTGATCTACTACCGTTTTAAAATATTCTAATTGTTGTTTTACTTTTTCTTTATTGTCATAATCAAACCCATGCCTTTCATGTTGCATCCACATTCCTAGCATCACAGTCAATCCTCGCTTTTGCGCTTCATCTAAAATTACTTTAGCACTATCTACTCCCCATGTTCTAAAAGAATTAGCACCTATTTCAATCATTTTATCAAAGTTTACTTGCCCTCCAACACCCTTTACATAATATGGCTGACCATTGCGCATTAACTGATAACCATTATTAGTTTTCACAACTTTTGTTTGAGAAACAGCATTATTTGAAAAAATAAATACAATAATAATAA
>CAIXQW010000104.1 GCA_903921675.1 uncultured bacterium
AGAATAGTAGCAGTTTCTGCAAATGGGATAATTTCAAAACCTTCCTATAATGTAAATCATCCTTTGCTAACCACAATTAGTACTAAGTATAATAACCAAGAAAATGTAATGTCCTATTTCAGACAAAAGTTGAACTTAGAAATGATGCCGCAAAATATTGAGGCCAAATTGCCTTGGCCAATTGTTTCTGGAGACGATAGACAAAGTTTTATTCTTGAAAATTCAGCTGACTTTACAAGAATTAATGATTCCATTTTTAAAGTAAAATTCATAGGAAATAGATTACTCAATTGTTACACTAAGGTATATGATGATACAGTGCTTCAATTTCAAATATTATTTAAAAGTAGCAACTTGTTTTCTTGTGCTACAAACAATACAAAAATCTTTTTCCCATTACAAGGCCCACCACCATTTAAATTAACATACTATAAAAATGGAAACATCCAAACATTTACAACAGTTGACACTAATCTAAATTTATTTGTTCCTTTTGGTTCTTATTTTTTTAGTTTTTATGAAAATGGCAGTCATTCCATTTTCCCAATAAATCAGTTTTTTCTTGCAAAAAATTATAATTCTACAAATTATTCGATTCAAAAAGATTGCGATAGCAATAAATTTTACGTGGAAGTGGTTAGCAATGGAGACCTACCTATTACATTGTATTATACGAAAAATAACCTTCAAGATTCAAATATTATCTATCAAAACAATTTTAGACTTTATATCGATTCTGGTGTTTTTTATTTACAGAAAATTAAGAACAACAATAATTGTGATCTATTAATCAATAAATATGTTTACTCAAATACTAAAAAACTAAATGTTACATTTTCTAATTTAAAATACAATTGTGATAGTTTTTATTACTATTTAGACATCAATATAAATGCCGATTTGCCGATAATTGTTTATTTTAAATACAACAATATAGATACTAGCATAAAAATCAATTCGTCAACTAAAAAATTAATACTTTACGATGGAGAATATAATTTCAATTACTGTAGCGACACCAATCAATGTATGCAAGCTATCGATAAACAGTTTCTTATAAATAATAAAAATTTACAACTAATATCCTACAACGATTATTATAATTGTAATACAAACAAAAACAATATTGAAATTAATATCGATGGCAATAAACCATTTTCTATTTACTATAGATTAAATAATACAAGTTTTTATTTTTCAGACTCTAATAATCAAATATTAATTAACCCTCTAAATGGAATATTTCATATAGATAGCATTGTAGATATTAATAATTGTAAGATTAAAGATCCAATAGATAAAACATTTTATTACGACACCTTAGATATTTTAATACCACCCTACAAATACAACTGCGATAGCAATAAAACACAATTGCCTTTTGCTTTGCAAGGAAATCCTCCGTTTGTATTGAACTACTCTTTTAATGGCAATCCTGTAATAAAAACTATTAATGGCTTTTCAGATACACTATATTTAAACAACGGAACCTATAACTTTATTTCTGTTACAGATGCAACAGGATGCATTAAGTTTATCAACCAAGTATATAATTTTGCATTCACC
>CAIXQW010000105.1 GCA_903921675.1 uncultured bacterium
ACAAAGAACCTTATCAATACGTATAAAAAGCCCGAACCGCTAACAGGGGTTTTGCGAAAAAGCGGGTTCAGTGCTAAATTGAACATTCGGAATTCTAATGAACATTTGTGCTAAACCGAACATTTGTGCTTCTAATTCCGCTTCTTCGCAAAGCCCCAGACCGCTAGATATAGAAGAAGAATAATTAGGTTTGGTTCTAGTTAAAATAAAAATGGCTAATCCTATTGTTGGATTTTAAATTTATACACAAATCAATTCCTTATTATTATTGCATCTTCAAAACTATCTACAATTACTTTTTTAGCTTTATCAATATCTCCAGCAATTATTTTTTTACTTAGTAGATTTACTATTTCTTTTTGAATTAATCTTTTTAATGGTCTTGCTCCAAACTGAGGTTCGTAGCCATGCATACTCAAATACGTCAATGCCTCATCCGTTATTTCTAATTCTATATTTTGCTCGGCTAATATTTTAGTTAAGCCTTTCAATTGTATCCTGATAATGTTTCTGATTTCGCTATGGCGCAATGGTCTGAACATAATTATTTCATCTATACGATTTAAAAATTCAGGTCGCATTGTTTTACGCAATAAATCTATAACCAAATCTTTTGTAGCATCTGCAACAGCATCTAGTTGTTCATCTTTTACATCTTCAAAATGCTCTTGAATAATATGGCTACCTGTGTTACTCGTCATGATGATAATAGTGTTTTTAAAATTCACAACTCTACCCTTATTATCCGTCAATCTTCCATCATCTAACACCTGCAATAAAATATTAAAAACATCTGGATGCGCTTTTTCTATTTCATCAAACAATACCACACTGTATGGCTTTCTGCGCACAGCTTCAGTTAATTGTCCACCTTCATCATACCCTACATATCCTGGAGGAGCACCAACCAATCTGCTTACACTATGCTTCTCTTGATACTCACTCATATCAATTCTTGTAATCATTCCTTCGTCATCAAACAAATATTCAGCAAGCGCCTTCGCTAACTCTGTTTTACCTACACCCGTTGTGCCCAAAAATATAAATGAACCAATTGGCTTTTTCTCATCTTGTAAGCCTGCTCTACTGCGGCGGATAGCATCTGCAATTGCAGTAATGGCTTCCTCTTGCCCCACTACCCTTTCGTGCAAATGGTCTTCTAAATGCAATAACTTTTCTTTTTCTGTTTGCAGCATTCTAGATACTGGTATGCCAGTAGCTTTTGCAATACTTTCTGCAATATCTTCTGCATCTACTTCTTCTTTCAATAATCTTTTATGTTTGGTACTATCGTCATCTATACTTGCAGTTAATTCTACAATTAAAATTTCTTGCTCTTTTAATTTACCATATCTAATTTCTGCTACTTTTCCAAAATCGCCATTGCGTTCTGCTTGGTCTGCTTCTTGCTTTAATTGCTCCATCAAAGCTCTTGCATTTTGGACTTTATCTACTAGCTCTTTTTCTTGCTGCCAACGAATACGAAAGGCATCACGCTGCTCTGCAAGATTTGCAATTTCTTTAGATAACGTATTTAATTTAGTCTCGTCTTTTTCTCTTTTAATTGCTTCTCTTTCTATTTCTAATTGCCTTAATCTGCGTTCCAATTCATCTAACTCTTCTGGCATGCTATTCATTGCTAACTTTAATTTTGCAGCACTTTCGTCTATTAAATCAA
>CAIXQW010000106.1 GCA_903921675.1 uncultured bacterium
TTCTTGTTGCTGAAAAAGACTATGCAAAAGACTTAGGATGGGATGATGCAATTAAAATTTCGGCAACTATTGGAGAAGGATGGCGTTTACCATCAAAAGAGGAATTGCAGGAGATTTATATAAATAAAGAAAAATTAAATTTAAAGAGCGAAGCTGCCTATTGGAGTGCAAGCGAAACAGAAGATGCTAAAACCCAAAGAAACTTTTTAGGCTTCTCAAAAGGAAAAAGTAAGAACGCGTGGTTGCTTGATTTTACAAATGGAGAATGGTGTGACTTTATTGAAAAAAGTAAAAAATTCAAAATTAGGTTTGTTAAAGATTATGGTGAAGCAATAAAGCCAGATAAACAAGAAACCGAAATGTATCAAATTCAGAAACCACCGATTAAAGAGATGAAAATAGGCAATCAAATTTGGATGGCCGAAAATTTAAATGTTGATAAATTTCGAAATGGTGATTTAATCCCTGAAGCCAAAACAGATGAAGAATGGATCACAGCAGAAGAAAATAATCAACCTGCTTGGTGTTATATTAATAACGACCCAGCAACTGCAAATAACTTTGGTAAATTATATAATTGGCCTGCAGTTGCTGACCCTAGAGGATTAGCACCTGAAGGTTGGCATATACCAAATGATATGGAGTGGGAAAAATTAGATCTAGCTTTTTTCAAAACAAGAGAAGAGAAAGAATGTTGTTTTCCATTGGCAAAAGGAGTTCGCGAAATTAACACCAATAACTACAGTAATAGCAGTATTTGGTGGAGTTCTGATGTTGTGGTGGGATGGAGTTTTGAATCAAGCTATTTTTATAGAGCAAACTATGACGAATACCATGGTTTATCTGTGCAATGTATTAAGAACGATTAAGCTAAAAACTATTTTGCTTCTAATAATTTATTTGTAAATAGCAATATTTTAAAAAAGTATCCTTAAATATATTACTCCGTAAATACAATATAAACTCCTATTGCAAAATGGATTTTCAATTAATTCTAGTTTCCTAAAAGTTTGCGGTTATTTATAAAAAGACAATAATAATTCAAAATTTAATTATTAGCAACAGCTACACTAATTTTTGGTAATCACTTCGTCTATTAGTCTAATATTTTCTGTTTGCATTACTAAAAAATAATTACCGGCGGGCAATTGTGTAGTGGCTACATTAAAAATATTTTGATGGGGCTTTATATAGATTGGTTGATGTAATACTAATCTACCATTCAGATTATAAATATTAATAGCTGCTTTGTGTGTTTTTAAGCTATTTACTTTTATTGTAATTATATCCATGGCTGGGTTAGGTGCAAATGAATAATTAAAATTATTAGTTTGCATATAAATAGGTACAGCATTGGAAAAGCTTTGCAAGTTATGGATATCTTTATATAATAAGCGATAGTAATTAAAACCTTGTTCTGGCAGCGTATCGGTATATTTAAATTGTTCTGTGCTAATAGTATTACTAATAGCATAGCTCATCAAATTTGTATAATTGGTACCATCTATAGAACGCTGTAGCATTACAGATGCTATATTAGCAATATTGTTTACAGACCAATTTACATTTACTGCACTTGCATTTTGATAGGCATTAAAATTAAAAATAGCCAATGGAGAGCCAGCGCTTTTTTTATACATCCATATTGGTGCAGTCCAAATTATATCTCCATCTGTTTGTGTAATTTTTAAGTAATAATAATAGGTGGTATTGATTGGTATAGTATGCGTATAGGTTATGGTATTCGCATTATTATTTTGATACAATATTGTTGCGTTTACGCCACTACCTGGTATGCCATAATATATTTTAATATTACTTACATTATCTCCTGTATCAATATCCGTAATAGCCGCTGTAATTATTGGGTCGTAAATTGTAGTATCTATACTACCCATATAGCTTCCATTAATTGTATAGTTTACCTGAATATTCCAATCATCTGCAGCGTAAAATCGTCTATGCCTATATGCAGCAATAATACTATCTCTATTAAGTGCCGAAGCCAATACCACTGTGCGTGTTTGACTGGTTCTGCCAAATGTAGTGTAATGATTATCGTGGTCGATGGTAGGGCCTAAATGATACCCTTTGGCAAGGGCAGCTTTAAATTGTGTTTCGTAAAGTGTAGCAGGCGCATCTGAATAATTGTTGGTGGTAGACATTGCAGACCCACTTCTAATAGCAGTACCTATTATTGCACTATCTGCACTTGTACTATATGGCGCTGCGCCTAGTAAATTTCCATAGTCGCCTGTTTGTGGATGTGCTAGTGTGCAAAAAGCATTTGGTATAGTATCTATAATATGCCAATACGTAGTAAAATTATTTAACGGGCAATAGATATTATAATTTGGAGAGCCATTTAATGTTTCCCAGCCTATTAGTCCTTTACTACCATAGGTAACAACATGCCCACCTTGCGAAATAGTGCCATATTCTATGCCATACATAGCTACAAATGTTCCATTGTTGTTTGATGTATCTGCCTGATAAAGTCCTTTAGCATAATTGGGCAGCAACATACCTGGATTGTTGGAAGAGCTATAATGATTATGCTCTGAAATGCCTAAAAAATCAAAATGATAACTGCCTTTTGCATAGTAATAGCTTTGCCCTGGATTCTTTACGCCAGAGGCAGTGCTATCTTTATTTCCATCAGAATAATCGGTATGGGAATGTATATTTCCGTAATAAAAATTATACTGTGCAAATAAATGAATGGGCAGTAAGCATACAATAAAGAAATATTTAAACATCCTCCAAAAGTATGCTATAGCTATTGTGACTATGGTTAATATATTTAGAATAGATGCTCTGCATAAAATACCTAGCAACAATTAGCTACCTAATAGCGCAGCCATTGCATAACTATAGTATGCGATACACAACTGCTAATGTCTGTAGATAATTAACAGCGGAATTCGCGAGTGGGTGGAGTGTATGCACAGAGATATGCTTTACTTAAATAAATATTTTCCTACCCAAATTTCCCATCTGCCACGCTACAAGTTTTATATTCGTGCCGCTGCTAGCCAAATGAATTAGGCTGAATATTTGTATTTTCTATCAACTTTTTTACTAAATTTGAATTTTAATGCTATATTCTCCGCTCCTAATACAAAGCAAAAGCGCTGACGGCATGTTAAACAGATATTTTGAACCTAGGAAAGTGGAGGCCAGAATCCACTCTAAAAAAATGGGGAATAAGCGAAAAGCCTAAAGAGTAGCAAAATATATAAATTTAAATTATGAAAAAAA